>NZ_QRKI01000021.1:0-103086 GCF_003471885.1 Bacteroides sp. AM16-24 | reverse complement strand
AAAGATATGGCAGCTAACAACTTATGTCAAGGCGGAAAATAGAATGGTTACATAAATGATGCCTATGAAGAAATTACTACTCCTGTTTTTGGTTCTTCTGTGTAGCTTAACAGCATGGACAGCCCAGCGTTCTCCGGAAGAAGCTCTTTCTATTGCCCGTTCTTTCTTTATGCAGTCATCCGGGGATGTAACCCGTAGTGCTGGTGATATTCAGTTGGTGACAGTTTCCAATGATTTGCTAAAATCTGTATCTACCCGTAGCGTGGAAGGAACAGCTTTTTATATTTATAACTATGAGCAGTCTGCCTATGTCATAGTATCCGGTGATGACCGCATGAAACCTGTGTTGGGTTATTCGGATAATGGGAGTTTCATAACTGAAAACTTACCGGTAAATATACTTGGGTGGTTGGAATTATATAATGCTGCCTATGCTGAACTGGGTAATGGCGAAAAAGCAGTTACTGAACCTAAATTACTTACTAAAACAAGTTTTCCGGCATCTGTATCTCCTTTGCTGGGAAGTATATGTTGGGATCAAAGTGCACCGTACAATAATACCTGTCCCCTTTATCAGGGAGAACGCTGTGTGACGGGATGTGTAGCTACGGCAATGGCTATGATTTTGAAATATCATGAATACCCAGTAAAAGGAAAAGGCACTCATTCTTATAAAGCTCCTAATGGAATTGAATGTTCTTTTGATTATGGAAATACTACTTTTGACTGGAATAATATGCTTCCGCAATATTCTGGAACTTATACTGCCGAACAGGCTGACGCTGTTGCTCAATTAATGTCGGCCTGCGGTGTAGCGGTTGATATGCAGTATTCACCTTATAGTTCAGGAGCTTATTCATATCAGGTAGGCCAAGCATTAATTGACGACTTTGGGTATGATGGTAATTTGGGATTGGTATATCGTCAATATTTTACTTCTGCCGAATGGATGAATCTGATTAAATCAGAAATAAACGAGAAACGTCCTATCTACTATTTTGGCTCATCGGATGATGGAGGACATGCGTTTGTCTTTGATGGTTATGATACTCAGGATATGGTTCATGTCAATTGGGGATGGAGTGGAATGAATAATGGCTACTTTGAGGTTTCTTCTTTGAATCCTGATTCTCCCGGTATTGGTGGTGGAAGTAATCTAGGAGGAGGATTTACGAGAGGCCAAGGAATGTATCTGGGGATACAGCCACCTACTTCTTCTTCAAACTTTACTTCTCATTTTTATATGACGGAGTTGGAAGTAAATAAAGAAGAAATTGATAAGGGAGACGTGTTTAAACTGACGATTACTAAGATATTCAATATGAGTATGGCATGCAAGAATAGTAAATTGGCAGTGATAGCAGAAAAAGATGGTAAGCAGTCAATATTAGGGCAGATTGCTTTGGCTACGATGATAAATACGTATGAAGGATATAATACTCTTGTTCTTTCTAATCTGAAAATACCCAATGATTTTGTTGATGGAACTTATTCTGTATATGCAGCTACCAAAGATGAGCGCGAAGCAACATGGAGCCGTGTGCGTGGTTACGTAGGTTCTGAAGCACAACTCATTCTTGTTGTGGCTGGTAATAAATGTACTTTGACTCCGTTTAGTGGTAATCTTAGTTATAGAGAAGACATAGAAGTAAATGTGGAATTAGTACATAATTTGTATAGTGGTCTCAAGGGAGATTTCAAAATGTTGGTTTCTAATAAAAGTGCATCGGATGAATATTATGGTTTAGTGGGTGTTGCACTTTTTAAAGCTGATAAAGAACAGAACTTTGTAGCGATAGTCGGAGATGTACAGGTTGAAATAAAGCCGGGCACGGTGAATAGAGAATTGGCTGTATCCGGAGATTTGGCTGTTACAGAGAACGGCGTGACTACCAATATTCCTGCCGGAGATTATTATATTTGTCCCTGCATGGATTGGGGAGGAGCTACGTATGCCATCGGTGAGTTAACTCCGGTAACCATAAAGGAAGCCTATGGAGCTGCCGATTTAAAAGTCAGTCAACCCCGTCTGGAGAAAACGCAGCTTCAAGTGGGGGAGAATCTAAAACTGTTGGCTGATCTTTCATTATCTGGCAATGGAAATGTATATGCTGGGACATTAACAGTGGCCATTTTTCAGTATGATGATCAGTATGCGTCCAGTGTGCACTATCAAAATGTATTTGTGGAAGCAGGGCAGGCAGTTAATCTTGTTATGGAAATTCCTTTGAATGTAGGTGTAGGGGATCATACGGTTGGTTTGTTTAAACCTGATGCAAGTGGGAACCCTACGCCAGTTCGTTATCTTTCTTTCTCTGTAGGACCAGCTACCGGTATTGAAGATGAAGTGACTGATAAAGACGAGTTAGTTGTCTGTCAACAACCAGTAGACGATATTCTTAATATCCGTACTTCTAATGCTGTCCAAATGATCTCTGTCTATAATCTGTCCGGGCAACAGATGATACAGCAAAAAGAGTCCGGAGATAAAAAAGAATATTCCATACCAGTAAGAGGGTTGACCGCAGGTTACTATATTGTAGTATTACAGTCGGCTGATGGTAAGGTATACAAGAGCAAGTTTATGAAACGTTAGACTATATATTTATAGTATGAAGGGCGAGGCTATTCTATTAACTTGGGATGGCCTTGTTTTTTTATATTCTAATGAACGATTTTCACTCTAAAACGTTCATTTGCGATAGGATCATCAAAAAAAAGTATTCAAAATCATCTGACGAACCATATATTTCAGTAATTTTGTCTTTCTAATGAACAACAAGATAGTGATTTGTGTCATTCGTTGAGGTGCTACTAAAACAACTAACCCCTAATTATATGAGGTGTACACTACTCTTTCTATTTATTCTTCTTACAAGTCGGCTTCTTGCTGATAATGTAACAGCAGAGCAGGCTCATGCTTTAGCTGCTGATTTCTTTAAAACGAATGTTCAAACCCGTAACACTTCTACATCACCACAGTTGCAATTAGTTTGGGACGGAGAAGATTTGAGTACTCGTAGTACAGGGAATCTTCCGGCTTTCTATGTTTTTAATAATACCGACCGGAAAGGTTTTGTTATTATTGCCGGAGATGATGTGGCTATGCCCGTATTGGGGTATTCTTTTACGGATAACTTTGTGGTAGATGGGATGCCTTCTAATCTGAAAAGTTGGATGAATGGGTTGAAAGAGCAGATTAATAGAGCTAGAGAGACAGGGCTGAATGCTTCCGACGTTGTATCCAAAGCATGGAGAGGATTGTCGGACATGACTACGGGAGACGTGGTGAAACAATATGAAACGGCAAAGTGGGATCAATTAAGTCCCTATAACCTCCTTTGTCCTGAAATTAATCGCATTCGAACTGTAACAGGTTGTGTTGCAACGGCTGTAGCTATACTTATGAGATATTATCAATGGCCGGATGTGGGTACGGGAACTCTTCCGGCTTACAGTTATACAGTAAATATAAATGGAAGAGAAATTTCCCAGACAGTGCCGGAAAGGACATTAGGTAATACTTATGCGTGGAGTAATATGCCACTTGAATATGATTGGAGTTCTTCAGAAGTCACCGAAAATGAAGTTGCAACTTTGATGTACGATTGTGGTGTTATGGCTCAGGCTGAGTTCAATATAGCTTCTGCCGGTGGTACCGGTGCTGCTACATTGACAGCAGTTCGTGGATTGGCTGAGTATATGAAGTATGATAAAAGCATGTTGTGCCTGCGTCGCGAATGGTACTCGGATACAGAGTGGATACAAATGCTGGAAAATGAAATAATGACAGTAGGCCCTGTGCTTTATGGTGGAGCTACTCTTAGCAATGAAGGGCATCAGTTTATACTGGATGGATATACAACAGAAAATTATTTCAGAGTAAATTGGGGATGGAGCGGGCATAGTAATGGTTTCTTTCTGATTTCCGCTTTAAATCCGGATGATCAGGGGGCAGGCGGTAGTACAGGTGGTGGTTTCATTGCGAACCAAGATGCTTTGTTTGGGCTAAAGCCGGCAAAAGGAAATTCAAACTATCAGACTTTGCTGGGGATGCTTGCCGGAAAAACTGGCAGTGGAGAATCTTATTCCGGTTTGATGACTTCTGAAACACAGTTTAATGTAAATACTAATTTTACAGTGAAATGCGGCTTCTTCTGGAATCTTGGATTAATTCCGTTTTCTGGGAAAGTAGCTTTAGCCATAGTTGATAAGAATCAGAATGTTAGAGAACTTATATCAGGTACTTCATCTATTCCAAGCATGAATACGTATGGTGGTATGGCTTTTACGTTCCCTTGTAAAATCTCATTGTCTCCACAGCCCGGTGATCGTATTGTTGCAGTTTACAAAGGAACAAATGATGCTGATTGGAAAATAGTTCGTGGTGGTCCTGATACTACGAATGAGATTATCGTTAAAACTGATCCTACCCCAATAATCGAGACCGAACAAGAAACCCGGTTTACTGTTCATTGTGATAAGCAACAAGGAACTGTGATTGCCCATTTGCCGGAGAATTCCCATACGTTGAATGTATATGATGTAAATGGGTGTTTATTGAGACAAATATTGTCTGAAGGAAAAGATACTATAATTTTCTCTTGTCGGGAATATCCTGCGGGAGTATATATATTGCAGGTTATAACAGATAAGGGAAGTCAACAATGTAAGTTTTTAAAATGAAAAAGGAAATTAATGTTGTAATAGCGACCTTACTTGTACTATTGGTAGGTTGTCGCTCTGCGAAAAAAGAAACAACGGTTACATCGGACATGCAAAAGATAGAAATGAATTCTGTGGCGATTATTCCACAACTGACAGGGGGGAGTCCAGCCTCTACTTCACCAATAGTCTATGTCTATAAGACAAAGGCTGATTATTCACATCAGGTACCGGTGATAATGGATGAGGCTCGTACGCGTATCTTATCCTATCCCGCACCCGGGGATCTGAAAATGGGTAATGGATTGCGTCTACCTACTGTTTTGAATAAAGGCTACTTGTTGGATAATAAAGGAATAGGTCCTAATGTGGCTTTTCTTACCTATACATATGAAGAGTATAGCCAGTTGCCCACAGCACCTTCCATGGACGATTTGATGTCACATATTCTTGATAAATATCCTTTATTGGAAATACATGCATGTGGTCGTCGTGCTGATTATAAAGACATTGTTCCAGAATTAAATGAGAAAATAGCAGAAGGAATTCTGCAAAAATAATTATATTTGTCGCCCAATATTTAATAAATAGGTATAGTAAATGAAAGAATTTGTAATCTCCGAAGTACAGGCAGAAACGGCGGTATTAGTTGGTCTCATTACGAAAATGCAGGATGAGCGTAAGACAAACGAATACCTCGATGAACTGGAATTCTTGGCTGAGACAGCCGGGGCGGAAGTAGTGAAACGATTTACTCAGAAGCTGGATCAGGCACATTCTGTGACCTACGTCGGCAAGGGTAAACTGGAAGAAATAAAAGAATATATCCGGAGCGAAGAGGAAGCCGAACGGGAAATCGGTATGGTGATTTTCGATGACGAACTCTCCGCGAAACAAATACGTAATATTGAAGCGGAGTTGAAGATCAAGATATTAGATCGTACTTCGCTTATTCTCGACATATTTGCTATGCGCGCACAGACAGCCAATGCAAAGACGCAGGTGGAACTGGCACAGTATAAATACATGCTTCCCCGCTTGCAACGTTTGTGGACTCACTTGGAACGCCAAGGTGGTGGTTCCGGCGCCGGTGGCGGTAAAGGTTCCGTGGGACTTCGTGGTCCGGGTGAAACGCAGTTGGAAATGGACCGTCGTATCATCTTGAACCGTATGTCATTGCTGAAAGAGCGTTTGGCAGAGATTGATAAACAAAAGGCAACTCAGCGGAAGAACCGCGGGCGCATGATCCGTGCGGCACTAGTGGGATATACCAATGTGGGTAAATCTACATTGATGAATCTGCTGGCGAAGAGTGAAGTCTTTGCAGAAAACAAGCTGTTTGCGACATTGGATACTACAGTGCGCAAGGTGATTATTGATAATCTGCCGTTCTTGCTTTCAGATACGGTTGGTTTCATCCGTAAGTTGCCGACAGACTTGGTCGATTCTTTTAAATCAACTCTGGACGAAGTGCGCGAGGCGGATTTGCTGTTGCACATTGTGGATATTTCACATCCTGACTTTGAAGAACAAATAGAAGTAGTCAATAAAACTCTGGCAGATATCGGTGCATCCGGTAAGCCTATGATACTTGTTTTTAATAAAATAGACGCTTACACCTATGTGGAGAAAGCGGCTGACGACCTTACCCCCAGAACAAAGGAAAACTTGACACTCGAGGAACTGATGAAGACTTGGATGGCAAAGATGGAGGATAATTGCCTCTTTATCTCTGCCCGCGAGAAGATCAATTTAGAGGAACTGAAGAGTGTAGTTTATGCGCGTGTAAAAGAATTGCATGTACAGAAGTACCCTTATAACGATTTTCTTTATCAGACCTACGAAGAAGAAGAGGTCTAATCAATGAAGAATTAAGAATGAAGAATGAAGAATTGGGCTGCGTGCTCTTGTGCTGCATAGTAATTCTTCATTCTTAATTCTTCATTCTTAATTTACTTATTATGGATTACAGACATTTAACCGAAGACGAGATACTTCGGTTGAAAAGCCAGTCGTGTCTGGCAGATGATTGGGGGAAAGTAACGGTAGCGGAAGACTTTGTTACCGAATTTGTGCATCATACCCGGTTTTCGGGAAATGTACGTTTAGGTGTGTTTCAATCAGAATTCACACTACCGGGAGGAATCAAGAAACACTCCGGTCTGCGCCATGTGACGCTACACAATGTTTCTGTAGGAGATAACTGTTGCATAGAGAATATCCAGAATTACATTGCTAATTATGAAATCGGGCATGATACATTTATTGAGAATGTGGATATTATCCTGGTAGATGGTTTGAGTAAATTTGGTAATGGGGTAGAGGTATCCGTGTTGAATGAAACAGGTGGGCGTGAGGTACTAATCAATGATAAACTTTCTGCGCATCAAGCCTATATCCTGGCACTTTACCGTCACCGTCCGGAGCTGATTTGCCGGATGAAGGCTATCACTGATTTTTATTCCAATAAGCATGCTTCTGCAATAGGTAGCATTGGCAACCATGTCATGATACTCAATACTGGATCTATCAAGAACGTACGTATTGGAGATTATTGCCACATTTGTGGGACGTGTCGTCTTTATAATGGAAGCATCAATAGTAATGAAGAGGCACCGGTACATCTTGGTCATGGGGTGATCTGTGATGATTTTATCATCTCGTCCGGTTCGCATATAGATGATGGGGCGATGTTAAGCCGCTGTTTCATAGGGCAGGCTTGTCGTCTGGGGCATAACTATTCAGCATCCGATTCACTCTTTTTTAGCAATTGTCAAGGAGAAAATGGTGAAGCATGTGCTATTTTTGCCGGACCTTTCACGGTGACGCATCATAAATCCACCTTATTGATTGCCGGTATGTTCTCATTTATGAATGCCGGTTCCGGATCTAACCAAAGTAACCATATGTATAAGTTAGGTCCTATTCACCAAGGTACTTTGGAACGCGGTGCTAAGACTACTTCCGACTCTTATATTCTATGGCCTGCCCGTGTGGGAGCCTTTTCGTTGGTGATGGGGCGTCACGTCAATCATTCCGATACATCCAATCTGCCTTTTTCCTATCTGATAGAACAGAATAATACCACTTATCTTGTGCCGGGCGTTAACTTGAGGAGTGTCGGAACCATCCGTGATGCGCAGAAATGGCCGAAGCGTGACGGACGTACTGATACCAATAAGTTGGATTTCATCAATTACAACTTGCTCAGTCCTTATACTGTACAAAAGATGTTTAAGGGGCGAGAGACTTTGCAGAATCTGCGCCATGCTTCCGGAGAACTTTCTGATATTTATTCTTTCCATAGTGCTAAAATCCGTAATTCAGCGTTAGTGAAGGGGATAAAGTTCTATGAGATAGCTATTCATAAATTCCTTGGGAACTCTGTAATCAAGCGTCTGGAAGGTATTGATTTTAAGAGTAACGAAGAAATACGTGCCCGTCTGAAACCTGATACGGTGATAGGTAGTGGTGAGTGGGTGGATATTTCCGGATTGATAGCTCCGAAGAGCGAGATAGATGCTTTAATCAATGATATAGAGTGTGGTAAAGTGGATCGTCTGAAGTCTATTAATGCGGAATTCGAGAAGATGCATCAGAACTACTATACTTACGAATGGACCTGGGCTTATGAGAAGTTAGAAGAGTTTTATGGTATCAAGCCTGAGAATATTACGACGGCAGATATCATCCGTATTGTAGAAAAGTGGAAAGAAGCTGTAGTTGGGCTGGACCGTATGGTGTACGATGACGCTAAGAAAGAATTCTCACTGGCCTCCATGACGGGCTTTGGTGCCGATGGTTCGCGTGCAGAGAAAGAAATGGACTTTGAACAGGTGCGTGGAGATTTCGAAAGTAATCCTTTTGTCACTGCTGTGCTGAAACATATTGAAGATAAGACAGCATTGGGTGACGAACTGATAAGTCGTATGCAGCGGATAGCATCATTTTACGCTAATTAAAGAAATATTTCAATAATAGTTCTTACCTTTGTGCTACGATTCATTAATTTAATTTACGAGTAATTATGGCAACAACACCTCCGTTCCATTATCAACCTATGTTTGAGCATGGAGAAGATAAGACAGAGTATTATCTGCTTACAAAAGATTATGTATCCGTAAGCGAGTTTGAAGGGAAACCTATGCTGAAGATTGAAAAAGAAGGTCTCACAGCAATGGCTAATACGGCTTTCCGCGATGTGTCATTCATGTTGCGCCGTTCGCACAATGAGCAAGTTGCTAAGATTCTGCGCGATCCGGAAGCAAGTGATAATGATAAATATGTAGCACTAACTTTCCTGCGTAATGCAGAAGTAGCCTCTAAAGGCGTGCTTCCTTTCTGCCAGGATACCGGTACGGCTATCGTTCATGGTGAAAAGGGACAACAGGTATGGACCGGATATTGCGATGAAGAAGCACTTTCATTGGGCGTCTACAAAACATATACTGAAGAAAACCTGCGCTACTCTCAGAATGCTCCGTTGAATATGTACGACGAGGTGAATACAAAATGTAACCTGCCTGCACAGATTGATATCGAAGCTACCGAAGGTATGGAATATAAATTCCTTTGTGTAACTAAAGGGGGGGGATCTGCAAATAAGACTTATCTCTATCAGGAAACAAAGGCAATCCTGAATCCCGGTACATTGGTTCCTTTCCTTGTTGAGAAGATGAAAACCCTGGGTACAGCTGCTTGTCCTCCTTATCATATTGCTTTCGTCATCGGTGGTACTTCTGCAGAGAAGAACCTGTTGACTGTGAAGTTGGCATCTACTCATTACTACGATGAATTACCAACTACCGGTAATGAATACGGTCGTGCTTTCCGCGATGTAGAACTTGAAAAAGAAGTATTGAAGGAAGCTCACAAGATTGGTCTCGGTGCACAGTTTGGCGGTAAATATCTGGCTCACGATGTACGTATCATTCGTTTGCCTCGTCATGGTGCTTCTTGTCCGGTAGGATTGGGCGTTTCCTGCTCTGCCGACCGCAATATCAAGTGTAAAATCAATAAGGATGGCATCTGGATTGAAAAGCTTGACAGCAATCCGGGTGAACTCATTCCGGAAGAAATGCGTCATGCAGGTGAAGGTGCCGTCGTTAAGATAAACCTAAACCAACCGATGGCAGATATTCTGAAAGAACTGACTAAATATCCGGTAGCCACCCGCTTGTCACTGAACGGTACGATTATCGTGGGACGTGATATTGCTCATGCTAAGCTGAAAGAACGTCTGGATCGTGGTGAAGACCTGCCACAATACATCAAGGATCATCCTATTTATTATGCCGGTCCTGCTAAAACTCCCGCCGGAATGTCTTGTGGCTCTATGGGTCCTACTACTGCGGGACGTATGGACTCATATGTAGAGTTGTTCCAGAGTCATGGTGGCAGTATGGTTATGCTTGCTAAGGGTAACCGTAGCCAGCAGGTGACGGATGCTTGCAAGAAATACGGTGGTTTCTATCTCGGCTCTATCGGTGGTCCTGCTGCTATCCTGGCACAGAACAATATCAAGAGTATCGAATGTGTGGAATATCCCGAACTCGGTATGGAAGCTATCTGGAAGATTGAAGTAGAAGACTTCCCGGCATTTATCCTGGTAGATGATAAAGGCAATGATTTCTTTAAGCAACTGAAACCATGGAATTGTAGTAAGTAAGCATTCTCTTTCTATAGATTAAGTAAAAGCTGTCCCGAAGAAGTTTATTAACTCCTTGGGGCAGCTTTCTCTGTTTATTCTCATCTTGGTGAGTATCTATTCTCTATTAAGTGAGAAAAAGAAGATGCGAGCACCTGTCCGAAACTATCATTTATTGTGTTTCTTTTTCCACTGCTCGTATTTCTTGAATACTTTCAGCCCGTCACTATTATACCAACTGTATCCGTTACGGCGCTCATATCCGATTTCGGAAATGTCGAACTTCTTCACCCCATCACGATCGCTAACGAACGGACGGTTGTCTTCTAAAGTATAGAAGCGTGCCCACAGGGGAGGACAATCTGTGCATGGAACCATACGGAAGTCTTTTTTGCCTTCATCATTCGTGAAGAACTCTTTCTTCATTCCCTCAATCTTTGATGCTTTGAACCATTCGATAGCGTTCTCTATACATTCGATAATCTCTTTTGAAGGATCAGGCAGAGACATTAACAGAATGACGATGTTGTCCGATTCGGCACCACTCAGTGAGGGAAGTTCATAAGCACGTGCTTTGGCGGGGGCAAGGGTGTGTTCATCATGCTGTGCACACCATACAGTCGGTTTTCCATTCAGTACTACCTGAGTTTTTAAAATACATTCTATACCTTTGTCGAAAGCGGCACGGGCACGGTCACAGATACTGTCGGGAACATAGGTGTAGGGCTCTTTCTTTTCATATACTTCACGCAGCAATTCCATGACATTTACCATTGCGTTGTCATTGTAGGTGATATGTGTATAGTAACCTTTAGGACGGGGCCAGAATTGAGGCCAACCACCATTGGGATATTGTGCTTTGAGAATGTAGCGAATACCATCCAGTGCCCCGTCTTTGTATTTCTCAATATGGGTGGCCAGGTACAAGCGTGAGAGATATTGTATCTCTGTGCTGGTAGCACCATTGTCTATTGTACTTTCGTTTACTTCGTCTTTAGAGGCAAGTACATCTTCTAACTCCTGTTGAGTCAGTTCGGCAGGCATATAAATGTTTTTGGGCCAACCTCCGGTAGTTTGCTGGTAAAGTAAGACGTTGTCGCCAATGCGGATGGCTTCGTCGGTTTTAAAAAATTCGTCGTTGAGCTTGGGGGCCATCTTTACCCAAGTCTTGTACGGCATCTTTTCTTTGTAGTTTACGGTTTCTTGTGCAAATAGGTTTGTCAGGCAGATTAGAGCCAGGCAACACAGGCAAATCTTTTTCATGATCATTGTTTTTATAGTTCTATGACGGCAAAAATAGAGGAAAAAAACTTGCCTGATGGGGAATAATTGTTCTATTCTAGGTATTTTGTTACCTTTCCACTGATTTGCAACAAGGAAATCTCACAAACTTTCGTATTATATTCCGCAGAAAGGATTCTTTCCTCCGCATCCAGAAGGCTCTTTTGTGCTTCACGCATTTCGATACCGGAAAGGTTTCCCAACATATAGCGCTCCATGGCGATCTCATGATTCTCCTTTGCGGCTACAAGATTCTGACGTTCCAGGTTTAGCATTTGCAGGTTATTCTGGTAGGCTTGCCACAAATTACTCAGGTCGGCACGCAATGCCTGTTCCAGTTGCTCCCGTTCCAGTCGGGCATTCTGAATGGCAATACGCGCATTGTTACGTTCCCGACGGCGGTTCCCATCGAACAGGTTGAAGCCGATAGTCAGACCAAAGTTTGCTCCGAGATTACCACGCTGGATATTGGTGGCAACATCATATTTATTGAAAGTATAGCCATAGCCCCCGTTCAGCTTCAGATAAGGGTAGTCGCGGGAGCAAACCTTCTTGTAATCCAGTTGTGCTAGTGTATTGTTTTGATGGGCTCTCAGCAGGGAGGCATTCGCTTGCAGGGTAGCATTCCAAAGCTCTTCGAAGTTCAGACTGCCGTCTACGTTGATAAGGCTATCCTGGACAACAATCGGTTGGTCCACATCTTCATTTGCCATCAGTTCGTTCAGTTGGATACGGGAGGTATGCAATAACTCTTGCTGCTTCATATACTGAGCACTGTCGGCATTGAAGTCCACTTTTGCCTGTTGGTAATCCAGACGGGAGAAGTTACCAATGTGATAACGCTCCTCTACGATGCGTAAACGTTCTTTGGATAGAGATACGGCGTAGCGGAAATTATTCAGGCGGATTTTATGTTGCAGGTAGTTGTAATATTCCGCTGCAATATTGGCTATCAAATCTTCTACAGCAATACGGGTATTTGTTTCACCTTGTCGTTCCAGTTCCTTCAACCGTTGGTAGTTGGCGGTGATGTTGAAACCGTCAAAGATAGTCCAATTCAGATTGAGGCCTACATTCATGGCCTGGTCGAATACACCATTCTCTTTGAGGTGTTCTCCGGTGGCACGCACTTTACTGTCAGTGTTATCAACAGTTCCTTTATAACTTGCTGACAGGTCAAGTGTTGGCAGGTAGCCGGCGTTGCCCAATGTTGCATTGTTCTTGGAGACTTGTTCTTCATTACGGGTAATGCGCAACGAATAATTGTTTTGAAGTCCGTATTCCAGACAGGATTTCAGTGTATAAGATTGAGGCATCTGCGCCTGCAAAGCAAGCGAGGTGCAACAAATCGTTATGAGGGATAAAATCGTACGTTTCATGATTTCTTTAACTTACTGCGGTTAGTGGATATATAGCTATATATGGCAGGTACGATGTACATGGTCAGGAATGTGGATACCAACATACCTCCCACTACGGCCGTACCCATGGCAATACGCTGATTACAACCTTCCCCCGAAGCGAATGCCAGCGGTATCAGTCCCAGAATGGTAGAGGCACTGGTCATTAGAATAGGGCGTAGACGTTGTAGTGATGCATCTTTGATGGCTTCCATCTTGTCTTCTCCGGCTTCTTGCTTCTGATTGGCAAATTCTACAATGAGGATACCGTTTTTCGCTACCAGACCAATCAGCATAATGATGCCGATCTGGCTGAAGATATTCATCGTAATATCGCCGAAATACATGAATACCAGGGCACCTGCAATGGCCAGAGGTACGGTAAGCATGATAATCAGCGGGTCCTTGAAACTTTCGAACTGAGCTGCCAGAATCAGGTAAATCAGCAAGATGGCCAGTACGAAGGCAAACATCAGACTGGAAGAACTTTCCCGGTATTCTTTTGAGTCTCCGGTCAATGCGGTACGGAATGTATCGTCCAGTGTTTCCTTGGCTATTTTATCCATTTCATCCAATCCCTGTCCGATAGTCTTTCCATCGGCAAGTCCGGCAGAAATGGTGGCGGAAACGAAACGATTGTAACGGTATAACTGCGGTGGGGCAATACCACTAGTCAGTTCAATCAAATTGTCCAACTGCACCATCTCTCCTTTGTCACTACGGATATAGATACCTTTCAGGTCGGCAGGTTTATTACGCTGCTGACGGTTGATCTCTCCTAATATCTCATATTGTTTTCCGTTCATATAGAAGTAACCCATACGCTGGCCGCTCAATCCGTATTGTAAGGTTTGTGCAATGTTGCGTGTACTTACTCCCATGATACTTGCTTTATCACGGTTGATGTTGATACGTGCTTCGGGTTTGCTGAATTTCAGGTTTACATCAGCCATCTGGAATACCGGATTTTCATAAACTTTTGCCATGAATTTGGGTAATACCTCTTGCAACTTTTCGATATTGGTGGCCTGTAGTACATATTGTACAGGCATGCCACCACGACGTCCGCCGAATGAAGAAGATTGTTGTACAAAAGACCGTGCCTTTGTTTTCTTTTGAACCGCCCGGGAAATCTGTTCCGCTACTTCCATCTGTGTGTAATCACGATCCTTCATATCTTTCAATGTGATACGCACATTACCGCTACCGCTTGATACACGCGCGGTAACAGACTCTGCATCCGGAAGTATGGAGTCTACCAGTTGATTGATGTCTTCTGTGTAATCCCGTATATATTCATACGTCACACCCTCAGCTCCACGGGTGTTAATGCTGATTTGCGAACGGTCTTCAAGGGGGGCCATTTCAGCAGGGATAGCATTCCAAAGGAATACAATGATAAATAAAGTACCTAATACAAGAGGCATAGCCAGCCAGCGTTTGCGTAAGAAGATTTCCAGTGACCGGCTATATATGCGGTTCATTCCTTCAAAGAACGGTTCGGTTTTTATATAGAACCAGTTTTTCTTTTCTTGTTTTACCAGCAATTTGGTAGCAAGCATAGGTGTGAAGGTCAGTGCGGCAAACGAAGAGATGATTACCGAACCGGATACCACGATACTGAATTCACGAAAAAGCCGTCCTGTCATACCATCCATAAATACAATGGGGAAGAATACGGCCACCAATGTGATGGTGGTAGAGATTACGGCGAAGAAAATTTCCTTAGCACCTTCGATACCGGCTTCTTTTGGGGGCATTCCACGTTCAATGCGGACATAGATATTCTCCGTCATAACGATAGCATCATCCACTACAAGCCCCACTGCTAATACTACTGCCAACATGGAAAGCACATTGATGGAGAATCCTGCCAGGTACATCACGAAGAATGCACCGATAAGCGAAACCGGAATTACGATACAAGGTACTAATGTTACGCGCCAGTCACGCAGGAAGAGGAAAATAATAATGATAACGAGGATAAATGCCACATATACGGTTTCCTTTACTTCGTCAATGGAAGCACGGATAAACTTGGTGTTGTCAAAACCGTAAGAATATTGCACGTCTTCAGGAAGGTCTTTCTTCATCTGTTTCATGCGTTCGTAGACGGCGTCGGCAATTTTTATATGATTGGCACCCGGTTGCGGAATCACAACGATACCCACCATAGGCACTCCGTTCATCTTCATGTAGCTTTTTATATCCGCCGGACCTAATTCTGCCCGTCCGATATCACTGAAACGAACAATGCGGTTATTATCTTCCCGCAGGATCAGGTTGTTAAACTCCTCTGCCGTATGCATCAATCCCAATGTACGGATGGTAAGTTCCACTGTATTACCTTCAATACTTCCGGACGGGAGTTCTACATTTTCTTTATCTACTGCATTTTTAACGTCGATAGGGGTAATGCCATAACCTGACATCTTGATCGGATCTAACCACAAACGCATGGAATAACGCTTTTCTCCCCAAATACTAACGCTACTGACGTCTGCAATAGTCTGCAATTGTTCTTTTACGGTGAGGTCGGCAATTTCACTCAATTCCAACAGAGAACGTTTATCACTTTGTAATGCCACCATCAGGATAGGCATGGCATCTGCATCTGCTTTTGATACCGTAGGCGGGTCACAGTCACGGGGCAGGTAGCGTTGAGCACGTGAAACTTTATCACGCACGTCGTTTGCAGCAGTTTCCAAGTCGACGGAAAGTTCGAATTCTACCGTAATACGGGATGAACCCTGCTGGCTGACGCTGGACAAGGAACGGATACCCGGAATACCATTGATATTTTGTTCCAGTGGTTCGGTAATCTGGTTTTCAATAACATCGGCATTTGCACCCGGGTAGGAGCAAGATACCGAAATGATAGGATTGTCCACGGACGGATATTCTCGGACGCCGAGGTAGCTGTACCCGATAATCCCGAAAAGCAGGATAATAAGGGTGAGCACTGTGGAAAGTACCGGGCGCCGTATACTGAGTTCAGATATATTCATAAGGCATCCGGTTTAATAAATGTTATCCAAAGTTACAGGTAATCCGGTACGGAGTTGCAAGGTTCCTGAGATTATAATAGTATCCCCTTCCTGCAAACCTTGTAATACTTGAGTCTCGGCTTCCGTGCGTATGCCGGTTTGTATTTCTACAGGCTGGGCTTTCCCCGATTTGTAAAGAAATATCTTATCCTTACCCATCTCCGGAACAATCGCTTCGGATGGAACGGCAAGGGCATCCTGAATCTCGTTTTTGCTTAAACGGATGTCTGCATAGCGTCCCGGCATCACATAACCGTTGGCATTTGGATAGAGGGCACGTAAAGTCAACGTATGGGTGTTTTGATCCATTCTGGATTCCCGGGCATAAACTTTTGCGTGGAAAGTCTCGAGCTTACCTTCAAGTCCGAAATTCACTCCTGCACCGATTTTTACATCGTTGGCGTAACGTTCGGGGACGGAGAATTCTACCTTCAGTGGAGATATTTTGGTTAGTTTGGCTACAATAGTAGTAGGAGAGGCATAAGTTCCTACACTGACTTGGCGCAAACCAATCACACCGTCGAATGGTGCACGAAGCTCGGTTTGTGCAATGTTTGCCTCTATCAGATCTATGTCTGCATTCAGGGTTGCCAGTTCAGTTTTTACCTGTTCATAGGCTTCTTTACTGACTGCATCTCTTTCCAACAGAGCATTTTGGCGGAATACACGGTCTTCTGCTAATTTCAGTTGGGCTACAAGACGTTGCAACTGTGCTTGCAAAGGACGGTCGTTTACTTTAGCCAGTAATTGTCCTTTTTTTACCTGGCTTCCCTCCTCGAAATTAATTTCAATAATTTTACCGGAAGTTTCGAAAGAAAGATCTACCTCTTCATCAGGCAATAAGCTACCACTGATTTTTATTTCATCTTTCAGCAGTTGAGGTTTTATGATCTTTGCATTTACATTCAGTATTCTCTTATTATTGCGGTTAGTGCTCATCACTTTGTCTGCAGCCGCCAATTCTTTGTTCTCCTTAGGGAGTTGAGAATAAATACCCCCGCCTATTAGTCCGGCACCAATAAAAATGATGATGCCCCATTTAACTTTCTTATTCATGTATCAGTATTAGTATTACGTCAGATTATGTCAGCATGAATTTGGACATCTTGAGAACAGGAAGGTTTAATACGAGAAGCGTTAAAAAAAGTGATAAAGTGATGATGATTTTAATATGCTGCCCTGTATTTTCCTTCCTCCTTGTCTTCCAGCATGTTGAGGTAAGAGCTATAGCGTGACTCGCTGATATAATGTTCTTTTACAGCTTCCCGTACGGCGCAGCCTGGTTCCTGACGGTGAGTGCAGTTGCCATAACGGCAGTCTGCAGAGAATTTGAATATCTCTGGGAAATAGTGCCCTATCTCTTCCTCTTCCATATCGAATGTGCCAAAACCTTTGATTCCCGGTGTATCGATAATATATCCGTCTCCCGGAACGGGAAACATTTCAGAGAAGGTGGTGGTGTGCATACCTTTATTATGATAGATGGAAATTTCACCAGTTTTTACCTCTTGGTCAGGCAGTATCGCATTGATAAGGGTTGACTTTCCTACACCGGAATGTCCGGAGAAAAGTGTTACCCGACCTTTCAATTCTTCCTGAATTTCTTCTATACCCTCACCTGTTTTGGCCGAAACTTTAAAACAGGGATAGCCGATGGTAGTATAGAGATTGATAAGTCCGTCCAGATAGTGAAGCTCATCCTCATCATAAGCATCTGTTTTATTAAAGATTATCTTAACGGGTACGCGGTATGCCTCAGCAGAAGCCAGAAAGCGGTCGATGAAAGTAGTGGAGGTTTCCGGATAATTGACCGTAACAATAAGCATGCTTTGGTCAAGGTTGGCAGCAAGGATATGCGATTGTTTAGAAAGATTGGAAGCTCTTCGGATAATGTAGTTTTTCCGGTCTTCTATTTCCTTGATGAAAGCAGTTCCTTCCGGATTCAAGATAATTTGCACATAATCTCCCACAGCTACCGGATTGGTACTGCGTATGCCTTTGAGACGGAAGTTACCTTTGATTTTACACTCCACACATTTCCCCTCGTCGGTCTTTACCAAATACCAACTACCTGTATTTTTTATTACCAGTCCCCTCAATTTAATTGTCAATTGAAAATTGACAATTGACAATTATTGCTTGGCAACATACCTCAGTTACAGTTCCTTTCGGTACTTGTCAATTCTCAATTGTCAATTGTCAATTGGTTTTTATACGGTCATAATTTCTTTATCCTTTGCAATCAGCATATCATCGATCTGTTTGATATACTTATCGTGAATCTTTTGCAATTTTTCTTCACCACCCTTTTGTGCATCTTCTGCCAGACCGTCTTTAACGGATTTCTTCAAAGCATCGATAGCATCACGGCGAGCATTACGCACACTCACTTTAGCAGTTTCACCTTCACCCTTACATTGTTTGGCGAGCTGTTTACGGCGTTCTTCTGTAAGCGGTGGAATACCGATACGGATAATCTCACCGTTATTTTCGGGCATAATGCCGAGACTGGAGTCAATGATTGCTTTCTCAATTACCCGGAACATGCTTTTGTCCCACGGTTTAATGGCGATACTACGGGCATCCGGAGTATTTACGGCAGCTACATTGTTGATAGGAACCATGCTTCCGTAAGAATCCACACGGATACCGTCCAGCAAACGAACGTCTGCCTTTCCGGCGCGGATGTGAGCCAATGCTTCCTCCAGATACATAACGGCCATATCCATTTTCTCTTGCGCTTCATCTAAGATGTCTTTTACGTCTCTCATATTCTTCGGTTTTTGGAATTGTACTTTAATTGAAACTTTGCAAATATAATTATTTTCACCACAGAGCACACTGATATACAGAGTTTTTTCAGAGAAAATTAGTTGTGTACCAGTGTTCCGATCTCTTCTCCTTGCATTACTTTCTTCAAATTGCCTACTGTGTCCATGTCAAATACAATGATTGGCAGATTGTTTTCTTTACACATGCAGGTGGCAGTGAGGTCCATAACTTTCAGGCCACGTTTCAGAACTTCATCGTAAGTGATCTCGTCAAATTTAGTGGCAGTAGGATCCTTCTCCGGATCAGCAGTATAGATGCCATCTACGCGTGTGCCTTTCAGCATAACGTCGGCTTCAATTTCAATGCCACGTAGGGAAGAGCCTGTGTCGGTAGTAAAGAACGGATTGCCTGTTCCGGCAGACATGATAACCACTTCGCCTGCTTCCATAGATTCGATAGCTTTCCATTTATTGTAAAACTCACCGATAGGTTCCATGCGTACGGCTGTCAGTACACGCGTCTTTACACCGGCAGCTACCAGGGCAGAGCTTAATGCCAGGCTGTTGATTACCGTAGCGAGCATTCCCATCTGATCTCCTTTCACGCGGTCGAAACCTTTGTTTGCGCCACTCAATCCGCGGAAGATATTACCACCACCAATGACGATACCTATCTGGACGCCCAACTCATGGATTTCCTTGATTTGTGCTGCATATTCGGCAAGGCGCTTTTCGTCAATGCCATATTGTTTTTCGCCCATCAGGCTCTCACCACTGAGCTTTAACAGAACTCTTTTATACTTTGCCATTATGATATTACATTTAGTTTCTGCAAATATACGCTTTCTGTCTGTAATGATTAACTTTGGTACAAAATTTTTCTACTTAAAACTGCCTGTACGATGCCGCGCAGAGATAAGTAGACGATGAAAGCCAGCCAAAGGGCATGATTTCCCATCCACTCGTGTAAGGAGTAATAAACGAGGAAGAAACCGGCTGAGGCTGCCAGCATTGCATAAAACATTTGCCGAGTGGCAGTGGCTCCGATAAATATTCCGTCCCATAGGAAAGCGGCAAAGCCTGCAAATGGGATAGCCAATACCCAATAAAAGTAATTTCCAGCTTCCCGGATAACAGAAACTTCATTAGTAAGCAAACTTAGGAATGCCTTGCCGCCAAAGAAATAAAGTAATGTGAAGCCTGTAGAAAGTCCGATTCCCCAGATAAAGAGCTGGCAAACGGTACGATGCAATGCCGGGCGGTTGTCCGCACCGATATATTTACCAACCAACGCTTCACCTGAATAAGCAAAGCCATCCATTATATAAGAAAAAAGAGTAAATAGCTGCATTAGCAAAGTGTTGACTGCCAATACAACCTCTCCCTGTGCTGCTCCGGCGGAGGTAAAGAACAGAGTGACAATAACCAGGCAGAGGGTTCGTAGGAAAATGTCCCGGTTCACCTGAAAGAAACGTAGCATAGCTTCTTTTTTCAATATTTCCTGCCAGGCAATACGTTCTTTCAATTTGCCATAATATCGCCTCCATAATAATAATGCCATAAAGAATCCTGCATACTGGGCTGTAAGTGTCCCCAGGGCTACCCCGGCAACTTTCATGTGGAACAAATAGACAAAGCAAAGGCTTGCAGCGATGTTCACAATGTTTTGTGTAATGGCAATGTACATCGGGAAACGCGAATTCTGCATGCCAATGAACCAACCGGCAAAACCGTAAAGTCCCAGCATGGCAGGAGCTCCCCAAATACAAATTTGGAAATAGAGTGTAGCCAACAGGTCTACTTCCTCTGTAGTTTGTATAAAAGTAAATGCCAGTTTACGGATGGGATATTGTAAAGCCACCAGAATAATGGCAATGAGCAATCCTACTCCAACGGATCGTAACAAAAGTCGGATAACTTCGTCCATATCGTGTTTGCCGTATGCTTGTGACGTCATTCCGCTGGTTCCCATTCTTAAGAATCCAAAGATCCAGTAGATGATGTTGAATAGCATTCCGCCCACGGCAATAGCTCCGATATACGCTGCAGATCCCAGATGGCCTACGATTGTCACATCAATCAGTCCCAATAGTGGGACTGTGATATTCGAAATGATCGAAGGTACAGCTATCTGAAGTATTCTTTTATTGATAATATTCGGAGTTTGAGCAATCATTTTAAAGCACTGATTTGTTCTATTTATCGACAAAGGTACTCTTTTTGCCGTAAATGGTAAAAAGGCATTTGATAATAACAATTTTTATAATACATAATATTTTAAAAATGAGTATATTTGCGGAAACAAGAACTAGGTAATATTAATAAGCGATGAGAACCTTAACTTTACTATTTTCATTCATGGTTGCTTTCCCTTTTGTGCTCTCAGCACAATCAGCCGGGGAGTTGCTTCAAAAGGTGTCTGCTGCCTTATCTGAGGGGCAGGATGACTATGCGGTGAGTCTGTTTCGCCAGTCGGTAAAGGCTGGGGCAGATCAGACTGAGATGTTTTATTGGACTCAGGTGGAAAAAAACAGCGCTGTAGCTCCGCGTTTGGTAAATGAGTTGGCAACCTATTACAAACATAAGCGGAATTATGACAAAGCTTATTTGTTTTATAGAGAATTTCTGCAGTATCATTCAGACGATGTTCCTGCTCTTGTATCGTGTGCCGAAATGGAGATGATGCGGGGTAAAGAAAAAGATGCTGTAAAAACTTATGAGAAGGTATTGATACTTGATGCCAATAATTTGCAAGCTAATATTTTTCTGGGAAATTATTTCTATTTACAGGCAGAACGTGAAAAGAAAAAGTTGGAAGATGATTATAAGAAGATAACTTCTCCTACACGAATGCAATATGCCCGTTATCGTAATGGACTTTCTGATGTCTATTCTAACGGTTATGCCAAGGCAAAAGATTATTTGCAGCGGGTGTTGCAGTTGTTTCCTTCGACGGAGGCAGGAAATACTTTGGAAAAGATTAAGAAGTTAGAAGTGGAAATCAAATGAGAGGAATAATTTCTTGTTTGATTGTCTCTAAGTATAATTCTCTGATTTTATGGCTGTTGTTAGGATTGCCTATCAGTATGATTTCGCTTTCTTTATTTAATAAAAAAAGTAATGCATTACATAATATTAATAATATGAGACTATAATTTCTTATAAACTTATTTCCTCTATTTATAGCTGAATAAAACTAATATTGGATTGCTTTCTTCGTCCAGACTCTTTATTTGTAACTGCTTTTCGGTATCTGTGACAGATGATAAAATCTGTTGGATATTATCTTCTGTCGGTATCATATATGAGATGAATTCTTTTCCGGTAGTGGCAATGGCACCACCATTAGGCATGTTTTTGTATTTATGAGTAGGCATATAATACGTTTGATTGTTTTCTTTATTGATTATTCCATATCCGGGAGGCATGCCTTGGATTGTTATAAATATGTATTTCTCTGTTTCATAACATGCGGATATATCACCTACATATTGCATGGATTTCATAAATTGCTCACTAGGTGTACCTTGGCTCCATTGTTCCACTTCATCTTTTGTCGGGATTTTCTTTGTAAGTAAGTTTGTGAAGTATTTTATAGAGTCATTGTCTATCTGATAGATATATGGGTAAAATCGTTCATAATAAGTTACGATATTTGCTGAACGATAGAAGTAATGGTTTGCTCTATAGGCCAGCTTGTTGCCTTCAATGCGCTCATTGTTTTTCAGAATTCTCATCTCATTCTTTTTTTTATCCCAGAGTGCTAAACTTATTTTGAAACTATTCTCTTGCAGTATATTGCTTAGAAAAATGTATTTATCTGTCATAGCAAAATCCAGGAAATATTGTCCGATCTTTAATATTTCATAATTTTCCGGTTTCCCATTTTTGTATGTTATTATACTTTGGGTAGCCCAGTCGTATACGTAAATATTACCTTCCTTGTCAATATCTATGTCAGATGGTTCAAGATATTCACCAGGACCTTGACCCACTTTATGGATAATTTGCATGGCTTTTCCCTTTCTATCAAAAACTAGTATCTTTTTTTCAACTTTGTCCAATATATAGTATTTGTTATTTTGATACAATATCTTGTCTATATTACCTATCAATGAACTATCGGTTGTTTCTAATGGAACATATTTTATTTGAGCTAATTCAGGTAGTGCTTCCGATATGGAATCTATATTTATCTCATATACAGTTTGCATTTTTGGTGCAGAAGGTGTGCATGCAGTAAAAAATGGCATAATAAGGAAGAGTAATAGTTTCTTCATATAATTGGTATTAAAGGTTGGCTATGTTTAATCTTTCGAACTGGTTTTAACGTGAGTTTGATATAAACATTAAGCTATTCTTTTGAATACTAAGGATATAGCGATGAAAGTCTTAAATTTGTAGTGCTGAATATGACATTTAAACGATTATCACTATGTTCTCAATGGCTAAAGTTACAAAGATTAATTATATGGCGGATGATTTTAGCAAAGAATTTGTCGGACAGCAGGAAAAATATACGGTCAAAGCTACAACTCATAAACAACGGAACCAACCGAACCGTATGAACGATGCGGGGTTACTAGTAAAGGGTAAGGCAGGTAATACTTTGGATAAAATAAGAAATTAGAAGTAGAAATCAAGTACCCGAATTCATTCAAATATCTCTTTTTTAGTCTGAATTATTTGTATCAGGTGGGGGAAATTGTGGCCATGAGGCAATATGTTTTCCCTTATTGTTCTTTCTCGAAACAATGTATGCTTGTTACTAAAAGTATGTATGTTTCTTGCTAAAGCAATGCTTATTTTGCTATGACTACAGTAGTGGTTAACTTGGTTCACAATCGTAGAGCAAGTGCTTCATAAACGTGAAGCTGGTGAACCACAGTTGTGGTCAATCATTTACAGTGCTTCCTTTATGCGAAAACGTTGGTTGTCAGTCTGATAAATATTAGGGGGAATATGAAAGTTCTTAAGCATTTCGGGAAGCAGAAGCAGGAATTGATGATAATACAAAGGTGCAAGCAAATTTGCTTGCACTTGACTAAATGTTGCTGCCACCACTGAATTTGGGCTGTTTATCAGTTGTTTATCACGCTTAGTGCAAGCGTGCAGGTAAAAGTGAACATAAACTCTATGTAGCCTCTGAGTTCAAGAAGCCCTACCTGAATTTAAAGAATGTATTGTACTTCCTTAAACAAATATCCGCGCTCTTTTCCTTCTTGGTCTTCAAGAATAAATCGCCCGTCCGGTTCTACGCGTAGTAAGCAGGCAAGAAATTCGCCGTCCGCATCTGCATAGCGGTGAAAGCCATTCCGACGGAATAGGGAATGAGCATAACGGGTGTTAATCAAGTCTGCTGTTTTACCTGAACAGTCTGTTCGTAAAAGGGTATAGTACTCTTTTATCCGTTTCATAATATTGGCAAGTATCAGATATCGATCATGATCTTCTCCTGTAATCTGTTTTAGGGATACCGGGTTGGGGGCATCGCTTCGGAAGACTTCCTGATTGATGTTCACTCCGATACCGGAAATGCTGCGTCCGATATGATGTCCTGAGAGATCATTCTCTATCAGTATGCCGCAAATCTTTTTCTCATTCCAATAAATGTCATTCGGCCATTTTATGGAGATACCTTCTGCCCATTCATCTAATTCTTCTTTGATGGAGAGAGAGATGATCTGAGAAAGGATAAATTGTTGACGTGCCTCAATGAAGGTAGGATAAAGTACGAAGCTGAATGTAATGTTCTTGCAATCTTCCGATTCCCAACTGTTGCCACGTTGCCCTTTTCCGGCGGTCTGGCGTTCAGCAATTACTGTCATAAATTCCGGAATATCGGTTCCTTGTTCATCGCAAAGTTGTGTTAAATGCCGATTGGTGGAGTCTGTTTCCATTAATACGAGCAGGGGAACAGGAAATTTCGCAGAGGGGAGATGCTCGTTGGACTCTTTATTCATGTCAGGGTAAGGCTTCATATTCGGTACGCATTTTTTTGGTGAACTTCTTTAAGACTTCCTCATAAGCATGATCAATGAGACTTTTTATCAACTTATCGTCTGCATCACCGTTGAGGAAAACCTGATTCCAGTATTTCTTATTAAAATGATAGGCGCCTTCGATGGCTGAGTAACGTTCGCGCAACTCTATGGCATACTCAGGATCGCACTTCATACAAATCTTGTTGGAGTATTCTAGGTCAATCAATACGAACATTTTATCCATAACTTTCATCACGAGTGAATACTCATCGAATGGAAGGCATTCTGTGACTGCTTTCTTGGCTAGGCAGTATTCGCGGGCAGTTTCTATATCCATAATAATTTCCAGATATTTTTAATAGTTATTAATCTCCCAGTAACCGGTTCTTGCAGAACCTTTGCGTAATAATTTTCCGGATTGTCTAAGTTTTGCGATAATGCGTTCACACTGGCGTGTGCTAATCCCTAAGGTTTCAGCTATTTCCTTGGTTGTAATATTCGGATTATGCAAGATCAGTTGTGTGATTTTCAATTCATTATAGCTGATATTGTTATCAATATTGCTGACATCACCGACATTATCACCGACATTTGTAGGAAGTTCGCCTTTGAATTCCAGACGTCGTCCTTCCGGTTGGGCTATGAGTTCGTTTATATTCATTTTACTGCAATTTATAATTCAGAACATTGGCGGATAAAATGCATCCTTAATATGTTCTATTTCAAATGCTCCAGCTTCGCCGACCGCGGTGATAATATCAAAACGAACAGGAATGTCTATACTGAAATGCTTGATATATGCATCGGCAGCCACTACAATGTGGCGTATTTTCTGCCAATTAACGGCATCTTGCGGTTCGATGTATTCCGTATTGCTTCGTGTCTTCACTTCCACTACAATCAACAATTCATCTTTGACTGCCACAATGTCCAGTTCCAGATGGTTTTTGCGCCAATTACGGTGGCGAATGATATATCCGTTGCGTTCCAGATACGCTACTGCGGCGTCTTCTCCGTCTTTTCCAAGGGTATTGTGTGCTGCCATACCTGTATTTATCCCTATTTTAGCTGTTTCTATGCAAAAATACGTTTTTTCTGCTTTGTATTTACAGAAGTAAAACTAATTTTGCAGTAAATATGAGAAAGAGAGATAAAACGTGTGCGAAAGCAACACCCGAAGAGCCGAAACGTGAACAGCGCATCGTATGTCTGATGAGCGAAGAAGAGCTGCGGATTGTAGACCGTTATCTGGAGAAGTATAAGATAACGAATAAATCACGCTGGCTTCGGGAGACTATTCTCATGTTTATCCATAAAAATATGGAAGAGGACTATCCGACTCTTTTTGGAGAACATGATATGCGAAGATAAATTGAGAATTAAAAATTAAAGGTAAAAGGGTGGTGGACGATAACTTTTATATGAAGCAAGCGCTTGTAGAAGCACGTAAGGCAGCAGAAAGAGGAGAGGTGCCTGTTGGTGCGATTGTTGTTTGCAAAGAGCGTATTATAGCACGTGCCCATAACCTGACAGAAACATTGACAGACGTGACAGCTCATGCTGAAATGCAAGCAATTACTGCTGCTGCTTCTACCCTTGGTGGAAAATATCTGAATGAATGTACTCTTTATGTTACGGTTGAACCTTGTGTCATGTGTGCCGGTGCCATAGCCTGGGCGCAGATGGGGCGGCTTGTGTTTGGTGCTGAAGATGAAAAGCGCGGATATCAGCGTTATGCACCACAGGCGTTACATCCGAAAACGGTGGTTGTGAAAGGGATTCTTGCTGATGATTGTGCTGCCTTAATGAAAGATTTCTTTGCTGCAAAACGGCGTGTCTGATTATTCTTTAATTTCTTCAAAATCCACATACTCTCCTTCATCTTTAGAGAAGAGTTTTTTGTGTTTTCTATGAATATTATTTCCTTCAGAAGTGGTTCCTTCATCGGTTTGTGAAGAAGAGTTTGGTTGTTGACCGCCTGAGTAAGAATAACCTTGACCAGATTGATAACTGCCGGAGGAAGAACGACGCTTTCCTCCCAGTCCGAAGATAGTCCGGAGAACGGTGCCGATGATACTGAGTCCGATGACCAGAATAACGACTATGATGACAAATAGAAATCCTAAGATATGAAACATGGGCTAATCGTTTTATATATTGTTCGTCTTACGAACGATAGTACAACAACTGTGCCAAAAGATTTGTTTAGAGTCTCTTTCTAACAAACCAGCATAGAATGATGTACCAGCCTATGACAGCAGCAAGTCCTACGAAAATAAGTAGAGGAATACTGACTATCAAAAATAAATAACGGATTTTATTTTCTTCCCAAGAGAGGTTCTTTAATTTGAAAGCAAACATTGGAAACTCGGAAACCAGCAGCAGGGAGAATAGTACAATACAGACTAGTAATCCATACAGAACTACCCCACCTTGTATCAGCCAGTCATGGTATTGCGCAGCGGCTGCCGCCCAAAACAATGTGTTGGCTGGTGTATTTAGTCCGATGAATGAGCTGGTTTGGCGTTCGTCAATATTGAATTTTGCCAGACGCAGTGCTGAAAATATGGCAATGAGAAAAGCAAAATAGGGAACATATTCCTGAAAGCTGCTCATCCAATCGGGATAAGTCATCTCACGCAATAAGGAGAATATGATAACTGAAGGTACTAATCCGAAACTGATATCGTCTGCCAGGGAGTCCAATTCTTTTCCAATGGGAGAAGGGGCATGCAATACCCGCGCCGACATTCCATCGAGGAAGTCGAACACAGCACTGATAATGATAAAAGTCAGAGCCCAGTCATACTTGAACTCAAATGCCATAACACATGCAATACAGCCGGAGAACAGATTCAGGCATGTCAGTGTATTGGGGATATGGCGAGTAATACGGTTAGCCATTGTTTAGTTATTTTAATTTGGCTATCACGGTCTGGTTTCCTGTGGTGGTTTGTCCCATTTTCACGAACACTTCTGTGCCCAATGGGAGATAAACATCTACACGAGACCCGAACTTGATAAAGCCCATGTGTTCATCGATATAACAGTCTTCGCCGGGTTCGGCATAAGTGACGATACGTCGTGCCATAGCTCCGGCAATCTGCCGAGCCATTACTTCTACACCTTCGGGAGTTTCAATCACCACTGTAGAGCGTTCGTTGTCGGTACTGGCTTTCGGCAGCCAAGCTTTCATGAACTTACCATTATGGTGTGCCACTTTCTTTACGGTTCCGTCTACCGGATACCAGTTGGCATGTACATTGATGACACTCATAAAAATAGAAATCATAAGACGGCGGTCGTGGAAGTATTCGTTTTCATCTACTTCTTCTATGACTACTATTTTGCCATCGGCAGGTGCCACCACAATCTTTTCGGTGTCTTCCTGGCCAAATAGGCGGATAGGGCATCGGAAGAAATTCACCAGCATTCCATACAGGACGATACTGACCACAGCTACGATATAGAACGGTAATTTGCATTCCAGCCCAAAATAAAGTGCTGAATTGACAACCAATAGCAATAGTAAGCTACCGGCCAGTGTATGTGTCCCTTCGCGGTGAATTCGTATCTTTTTTAGCTTTTTTAGTCGACTCATCTAAGTTGTTTTATTCTCTTGAATACAAATTATCGGCAAAAATAGGCTTATTTTGAAAATCTAACAAGCATTTGGAGGGAGAAATGCATCTGTTGATAACTTTTAGGGAAATATTTTTGTTAGGTCTTATATAGGTTGTACTTTTATGCTCTTAATTGAAAGGAGATATTTATGCAGGATTTTGTTCATTTGCACGTTCATACCCAGTATTCCTTACTCGATGGTCAGGCCAGCGTAAGTGCGTTGGTGGACAAGGCTATGAAAGATGGAATGAAGGGAATAGCCGTGACTGACCACGGGAATATGTTCGGCATTAAGGAATTCACTAACTACGTTAACAAAAAGAATAGCGGACCGAAGGGTGAGATCAAAGATCTTAAAAAACGGATGGCCGGCATTGAAAGCGGCGAGATTGCTTGCGATGATAAGGAAGCGGAACTTGCTGACTGTCGTGCGAAGATTGCGGAAGCTGAAAATAAGCTGTTCAAACCAATCATTGGTTGTGAGATGTATGTGGCTCGCCGTACCATGGATAAAAAAGAAGGTAAGCCCGACCAAAGCGGTTGGCACTTAATTGTATTGGCGAAAAACGAGAAAGGCTATCATAATCTGATTAAGCTGGTATCCAGGGCTTGGACCCAAGGTTATTATATGCGTCCGCGTACTGACCGTAATGAGTTGGAGAAGTATCACGAAGGTTTGATCGTATGTTCGGCTTGTATTGGTGGTGAAGTGCCTAAGAAGATTATCAATGACCAGCTGGAAGATGCGGAAGAAGCCATACGCTGGTATAAAAATCTTTTCGGTGAAGATTATTATCTGGAGTTACAACGGCATCGGGCTACTATACCGCGTGCCAATCATGAAGCTTATCCGTTGCAGCAGAAGGCGAATGCCAAATTAATAGAGTTTGCAAAAAAATATAATATTAAACTCATTTGTTCCAATGACGTTCATTTCGTGAATGAGGAACATGCTGAGGCGCATGACCGGCTGATTTGTTTGAGTACCGGTAAAGATCTGGATGATCCGAATCGTATGCTTTATACCAAGCAGGAATGGATGAAGACGAAGGCAGAGATGAACGAGCTCTTTGCTGATGTTCCTGAGGCTTTGTCCAATACTCTTGAAATTCTGGATAAAGTAGAATACTATTCCATTGACCATGCACCTATCATGCCTACTTTTGCTATTCCCGAAGACTTTGGAACAGAAGAAGGGTATCGGCAGAAATATACCGAGAAGGACTTATTTGATGAATTCACTCAGGATGAAAATGGTAATGTGGTGTTGAGTGAGGAGGATGCCAAAGCGAAAATCAAACGTCTGGGCGGATATGAAAAATTATATCGTATCAAACTGGAAGCGGATTATCTGGCTAAATTGACTTTTGATGGTGCTAAGATATTTTATGGAGATCCTCTGTCTGAGGAAGTGATGGAGCGTTTGAAGTTTGAACTTCATATTATGAAGACAATGGGTTTTCCGGGGTACTTCCTCATTGTACAGGACTTCATTGCTGCCGGGCGTAATATGGGAGTTTCGATAGGTCCGGGTCGTGGATCGGCGGCCGGTTCAGCGGTAGCATATTGTTTGCAGATTACGAAAATCGACCCCATTAAATATGACTTGCTGTTTGAGCGTTTCCTGAATCCCGACCGTATATCATTGCCTGATATCGATATCGACTTTGATGATGACGGACGTGGAGAAGTGCTTCGTTGGGTGACGCAAAAGTATGGTCAGGAAAAAGTAGCGCATATCATTACCTATGGTACAATGGCTACCAAACTTGCTATTAAAGACGTTGCCCGTGTGCAGAAACTTCCTCTTTCTGAGTCTGACCGTCTAGCTAAATTGGTTCCTGATAAAATACCTGATAAGAAGTTGAATCTACGGAATGCCATTGATTATGTTCCTGAACTGCAAGCAGCAGAAGCTTCTTCCGATCCTTTGGTGCGCGATACGCTGAAATATGCCAAGATGCTGGAAGGCAATGTGCGTGGTACGGGAGTGCATGCCTGTGGTACGATTATCTGCCGTGATGACATTACTGACTGGGTACCTGTAAGCACTGCCGATGATAAGGAAACGGGTGAGAAGATGCTTGTTACCCAATATGAAGGTTCGGTTATTGAAGATACAGGTTTGATCAAGATGGACTTTCTGGGATTGAAAACATTATCAATCATCAAGGAGGCCGTGGAAAATGTGCGCTTGCATCGTGGACTGGCGTTGAATATAGATAAGGTGCCTATTGACGACCCTGCTACTTATAAATTATATAGTGACGGGCGTACTATCGGTACATTCCAGTTTGAATCTGCAGGTATGCAGAAATATTTGCGTGAGTTGCAGCCATCTACTTTCGAAGATTTGATTGCGATGAATGCCCTCTATCGTCCGGGACCTATGGATTATATTCCGGACTTTATCGACCGTAAACATGGACGGAAGCCGATTGAGTATGATATTCCTGTCATGGAGAAGTATCTGAAGGATACATATGGTATTACGGTGTATCAGGAACAGGTGATGCTTTTGTCACGTTTGTTGGCGGACTTTACCCGCGGTGAGTCCGATGCCCTGCGTAAAGCGATGGGTAAGAAGCTGCGTGACAAACTGGATCATATGAAACCTAAATTTGTCGAGGGCGGACGTAAGAATGGGCATGATCCGAAGGTGCTTGAAAAAATTTGGGGAGACTGGGAGAAGTTTGCATCATACGCTTTCAATAAATCTCATGCCACTTGCTATTCATGGGTAGCTTATCAGACCGCGTATCTGAAAGCGAACTATCCGGCAGAATATATGGCAGCTGTGATGAGCCGAAGCTTGTCGAACATTACTGACATCACCAAATTGATGGATGAATGTAAATCGATGGGCATCAAGGTTCTTGGCCCGGATGTGAATGAGAGTAATCTGAAGTTTACTGTTAACCCGGAAGGAAATATCCGTTTCGGCCTTGGTGCAGTGAAAGGTGTGGGTGAAGGTGCCGTGTTGAATATCATGGAAGAGCGTGCGAAGAATGGCCCTTTCAAAGGTATATTCGACTTTGTGCAACGCGTCAACCTGACAGCTTGTAATAAGAAGAATCTGGAATGCTTGGCTTTGGCAGGTGGTTTTGATGAATTCCCGGAATTGAGACGTGAACAATACTTTGCCGTGAATTCCAAAAATGAGGTTTTTCTGGAAACTTTGGTACGTTATGGTAACCGTTATCAGGCAGACCAGGCGGCGGCTGCCAACTCGTTGTTTGGTGGAGATAATGTAGTGGACATTGCCACTCCCGAAATACCTGAAGCTGAACGCTGGAGTGATCTGGACCGGTTGAATAAAGAACGTGATCTGGTAGGTATTTATCTATCTGCCCATCCGCTGGATGAATATTCCGTAGTATTGCAGCACGTATGTAATACGCGTATGGCTGAGTTGGAGGATAAAACGGCACTTGCCGGACGAGAGATAACGATGGGAGGCATTGTGACTTCTGTGCGTCGGGGAATCAGTAAAAATGGTAATCCTTATGGCATTGCGAAGATTGAAGACTATTCCGGTTCGGCTGAACTTCCGTTCTTTGGTAATGACTGGGTAACCTATCAGGGATATTTGGGTGAACGTACCTTCCTTTTCATTAAGGCTCGTTGCCAACCTAAACAGTGGAAGCAGGATGAGTTGGAAGTTAAGATTACTTCTATGGAATTGCTTCCGGATGTGAAAGAGAAACTGATTTCTAAAATTACTATCCTGATACCGCTTTCTGTGTTGAACCAGGCTTTGGTTACGGAGCTTGCTGCACTAATGAAAGGGAATCCGGGTACAACGGAACTCTATTTTAAGGTGAGTGATCCTGATAGTAAGACGGTAGTAGACATGATTTCCCGACCTGTGAAGCTTTCAGTAGGACGTGAGTTAATCTCTTATTTAAATGATCGCCCCGAACTGGAATTCCGGATAAATTAGTTATCTTTGCTTCCGTAAATAATTTGACAGTAATCATTAAACATTAAATAATTAATCATTAACGCAATGGCTTTAGAAATTACAGACAGCAACTATAAGGAAATCCTTGCAGAAGGTAAACCTGTAGTGATTGACTTTTGGGCCCCGTGGTGTGGTCCTTGTAAGATGGTAGGTCCTATCATAGAAGAATTGGCAGAAGTGTATGAAGGACAAGTTCTCATCGGTAAGTGTGATGTAGATGAGAATGGTGATGTGGCTGCTGAATATGGTATCCGTAACATTCCTACCGTATTGTTCTTTAAAAACGGTGAGTTGGTTGACAAGCAGGTAGGTTCTGCTGGCAAATCAGCTTTTGATGACAAGATAAAAAAGATGCTCTTATAGGAGTATAATATAATAAGGTATTAACCCTTAAAAAACTAACTGTTATGGGACTGGAAGACGATTTCTTAAAGGATGATCTCGATGACGAAAAAACCATCGAATACATCAAGAATTATTTGCCGCAGGAGTTAAAAGAGAAGTACTCCGATGATGAATTCTATTATTTTCTCGATTTGATTGACGAGTATTATTCTGAAAGCGGCATCCTGGATGCAAAGCCGGATGAAGATGGATGCATCGAAGTCGACCTGGGGCAAATCGTAGATTACATCATCAAAGAAGCCCACAAAGATGAGATGGGTGAGTATGATCCGGAAGAAATCCTGTTTGTAGTTCAAGGAGAACTGGAATATACGGAGTCATTGGATGATGATGAAGAATAAAAAGTTTCAGTTAAGTAAAAGAGAAGTCCGGACAGCTTGTTCGGACTTTTTTTGTGGAATAATTCCCCACTTGTAGAGTGAATTCCCCACTCTCATAATCCTTTGTTAAAACTTTAATGGTTTGACTATGAATAATAAAGGTATAGCCATCGAACTTTGGCATGCCGGTTGTGTTTTTATTTATAGGGTTTTTAACATTAACATAAACAGAGAGCTTATGAAACCGTTTTTTAAGAAGAGAGAATTCAGAATAACGAAAAAACAGGCAGTGATTGCCGCAATTGGTATAGTACTGTTAGTAGCGATTTACTGGTTTATTACTCATCGTCCGGCACCTGCACCGGATCTTTCGGTAGTAGCTGTGGAACCGGTGACACAAGATGATGTCGAAATCTATGGTGAATACGTGGGACGTGTTCGCGCTCAACAGTTTGTGGAAGTTCGTGCCCGTGTAGAAGGGTATCTGGAAAATATGCTTTTCGAAGAAGGTACTTATGTGACGAAGAATCAAGTATTGTTTGTTATCAATCAGGATCAGTATCGCGCTAAGGCGGATAAGGCTCGTGCACAGCTGAAAAAAGATGAAGCACAAGCTAAAAAAGCACAACGTGACCTGGAGCGCATTCGCCCCTTGTATGAACAAAATGCTGCCAGTCAATTAGATTTGGATAACGCGGTGGCAGCTTATGAAACGGCAGTGGCTAGTGTTGCTATGAGTCAGGCCGATCTTGACCAGGCAGAACTGGAACTTGGATATACAGTGGTTCGCTCTCCGCTGGCCGGACACATCAGTGAACGGTATGTAGACCTTGGTACATTGGTCGGTACGGGCGGCAAGTCATTGCTTGCCAATATCGTGAAAAGCGATACGGTACTGGTAGATTTCAGTATGACAGCATTAGACTATCTGAAAACCAAGGAACGTAACGTAAATCTGGGACAGAAAGATTCTACCCGTTCCTGGCAGCCGAATATTTCTATTACACTTGCCGATAATACAGTCTATCCTTTCAAAGGCTTGGTCGACTTTGCCGAACCGCAGGTTGATCCACGTACCGGTACTTTCTCTGTTCGTGCCGAAATGCCTAATCCGAAACACGTATTACTTCCGGGCCAGTTTACTAAAGTGAAGCTATTGCTGGATGTGCGGGAGAATGCAACAGTGGTTCCCCTGAAGTCTGTTATTATAGAAAAAGGTGGTGCCTATGTATTTGTTATGCGTCGTGATTCTACTGTAGAACGTCGTTTTATAGAGTTAGGACCGGAGTTCCAGAATCAAGTAGTGGTGGAGAGAGGTTTGGTGCCGGGTGAAACAATAGTGGTAGAAGGATACCATAAACTGAGTCCGGGGATGAAAGTTAAAGTTAACAATGCCCTGTTGAAGAAAGAAGATGAAGAGGGAGGGGAGAGCGTATGAAAGTAAGTTTCTTTATAGACAGACCGGTCTTTTCGGCTGTCATCTCTATACTGATTGTCATTGTGGGTATCATCGGACTGACGATGCTTCCCATTGACCAATATCCGCAGATTACACCGCCGGTGGTGAAGATTAGTGCTTCGTATCCCGGTGCCAGTGCGCTGACGGTATCCCAAGCGGTAGCTACACCTATTGAGCAAGAGTTGAACGGAACGCCGGGAATGCTCTACATGGAGTCCAATAGCTCAAACTCCGGTGGTTTCTCAGCTACAGTTACATTTGATATTTCTGCTGATCCTGACTTGGCAGCGGTTGAAATACAAAACCGCTTGAAGTTGGCGGAATCCCGTCTTCCGGCAGAGGTGGTACAAAACGGTATATCCGTAGAAAAACAGGCAGCCAGCCAGTTAATGACTATCTGTCTGAGGTCTTCTGATCCGAAGTTTGATGAAATTTATCTGAGTAACTTTGCTACATTGAATGTGCTCGATTTACTTCGCCGTATTCCCGGTGTAGGTCGTGTGTCGAATATTGGTAGCCGTTACTATGCTATGCAGATTTGGGTGCAACCAGATAAGTTGGCAAACTTTGGACTGACCGTAGCCGATTTGCAGAACGCTCTGAAAGATCAGAATCGTGAATCAGCAGCCGGTGTATTGGGACAACAACCTGTGGCAGGACTGGATATTACCATTCCTATTACAACGCAGGGACGTCTCTCTACAGTAGGACAGTTTGAGGAAATCGTAATTCGCGCTAATGCGGATGGTTCCATTATCCGTTTGCGTGACGTGGCACGTATCTCATTGGAGGCTTCTTCGTACAATACGGAGAGTAGTATCAATGGTGAGAATGCGGCTGTGTTAGGTATCTATATGCTTCCGGGCGCCAATGCTATGGAAGTGGCGGAGAATGTGAAAAAGGCAATGGATGAAATCAGTAATAACTTTCCTGACGGATTGAGTTACGAGATTCCATTTGATATGACTACTTACATTTCAGAGTCTATTCACGAAGTATACAAGACTTTGTTTGAAGCATTGATACTGGTGATTATCGTAGTATTCTTATCATTGCAAAGTTGGCGTGCTACCCTTATTCCGATTGTGGCGGTACCTATCTCTCTGATTGGTACGTTTGGTTTCATGCTGATATTCGGTTTCTCTCTCAATATACTTACCTTACTTGGATTAGTACTTGCCATTGGTATTGTGGTGGATGATGCCATTGTGGTGGTAGAGAATGTGGAGCGCATCATGCACGAAGAGAAACTGCCACCTTACGAGGCTACAAAGAAAGCGATGGAAGGATTGACGGGAGCGATTATTGCTACGTCTCTGGTATTGGCAGCTGTGTTTGTACCGGTTAGTTTCCTCGGTGGTATCACAGGGCAGCTTTATCGTCAGTTTACGGTGACAATTGTGGTTTCCGTATTGCTTTCTACAGTTGTTGCGCTGACTCTGAGTCCGGTGATGTGTTCATTGATATTGAAACCGGAATCTCATAAACGGAAGAATATTGTATTCCGCTATATCAACTACGCACTGAATACGGGCAACCGTAAGTATGTTCGCCAGATTTCACGTGTGATAGGTAATCCCCGCAGGGTATTGAGTGCATTTGGTGTGATACTGGTAGCTATTTTGTTGATAAACCGCCTGATACCGACCAGCTTTTTGCCTGTAGAAGATCAAGGATACTTTAAAGTGGAATTGGAATTGCCTGAAGGTGCGACACTGGAGCGTACGCGAATCGTATCGGAACGTGCTGTAGAATATCTGATGCTGAATCCGGCTGTAGAGTATGTTCAGAGTGTAGTAGGTAGTAGCCCCCGTGTGGGTAGCAGCCAGGCACGCAGTGAATTGACTGTTATTCTGAAACCGTGGGGTGCACGTGACGGACAGACTATCGATGAGGTAATGGCTCAGGTGAAAAAGGATTTGCAGGAGTATCCCGAGTGTAAGGTATATCTTTCCACACCGCCGGTTATCCCGGGACTGGGAAGTTCGGGTGGTTTCGAAATGCAACTCGAAGCACGTGGAGACGCTACTTTTGATAACCTGGTACAAGCGACAGACACGTTGATGTATTACGCTTCACAACGTAAGGAATTATCCGGGTTATCATCATCTTTGCAGGCAGATATTCCGCAGCTCTATTTCGATGTAGACCGTGATAAGGTGAAACTGGCAGGTGTGCCGCTGGCGGATGTATTTTCAACCATGAAAGCTTATACTGGTTCGGTATATGTAAACGACTTCAATATGTTTAACCGTATCTATCGTGTATATATCCAGGCAGAAGCACCTTACAGGGAACATAAGGAAAATATCAACCTGTTCTTTGTACGTGGGGCGGATAATGTGATGATACCGCTAACTTCCCTCGGAACTACCTCATATACCACGGGGCCGGGTAGTATCAAGCGTTTCAATATGTTCAACAGTGCTGTGATCCGTGGTGGAGCAGCCGACGGCTATAGTTCCGGTCAGGCAATGGAGATTATTGAGCAGATTGCCCGTGAGCATTTGCCGGAGAACATAGGTGTGGAATGGAGCGGACTTTCATATCAGGAGAAGCAGGCCGGCGGACAGACGGCAATGGTGTTGGCACTGGTATTCCTGTTTGTATTCCTCTTCCTGGCTGCCCTTTACGAGAGTTGGACAGTACCGATTGCGGTATTACTTTCATTGCCGATTGCTGCATTGGGAGCTTATCTCGGAGTATGGGCTTGCGGTTTGGAGAATGACGTCTACTTCCAGATCGGGCTGGTTATGTTGGTCGGACTGGCGGCAAAGAATGCAATCTTGATTGTAGAATTTGCTAAGGAACAGGTAGATCGTGGTGCGAATGTAGTTAAAGCAGCTTTGCATGCATCACAGTTGCGTTTCCGTCCTATCTTGATGACATCTTTGGCATTTATCCTTGGTATGCTGCCGATGGTGATTGCCAGTGGACCGGGTTCTGCAAGCCGTCAGGCTATTGGTACAGGTGTATTCTTCGGAATGATTCTGGCTGTAACGGTAGGTATTCTTTTAGTGCCGTTCTTCTTCGTACTGATTTATAAGGCGAAGGCAAAAGCGAAAAGCGCGAATATTAAGAAAGTTACGAAGCGATTTAAACGATAAGTTATGAAAAGAAAATATACAATATATGGTATGATGGTGCTGATGGTACTGGCGTTCAGTTCCTGCCAGTTGGGTAAACACTATGCACGTCCGGAGTTGAATTTGCCGCAGCAACTTGACTCTACAGAACAGGACACACTTTCTATTGCTGACCGGCAATGGTGGGAACTCTATACTGATACCACGCTGCAAGCACTTATTGAGCGTACTCTTGAATATAATAAAGATATGAAAATTGCTGCTGCACGGGTAAAGGAGTTGGCAGCAATGAAACGCATTGACTTTGCTAATCTTTTTCCACAAGTCAGTGGAAAGCTGTATGCAGACAAGGAGGCGGAAAACTATGGCGGAGATAATTACGATTCGGACCGGAGTTATGAAGCCAAAGCAATAGTCTCATGGGAAGTGGACCTTTGGGGAAACCTGCGTTGGGCAAAAGATAAGAGTATGGCAGATTTCCTGGGTTCGATAGAAGCACAACGGGCACTGAAAATGAGTCTGGTGGCAGAAGTGGCTCAGGCGTATTTTGAATTGGTAGCCTTGGATAACGAATTGGCTATTGTGCGGCAGACACTGAATGCCCGTAAAGAGGGAGTTCGTTTGGCAAAGCTTCGTTTTGAAGGCGGACTGACTTCGGAGACTTCTTATCAACAGGCACAGGTGGAATTGGCACGTACTGCAACCTTGGTGCCGGATCTGGAGCGAAAGATTTCCATAAAAGAGAATGATATTGCGTTTCTGGCTGGTGATTATCCGCAGAAGATTGCACGTTCTGTATTGCCGGAAGAAGTGAAATTACCGGAAAGCCTTCCTGTTGGACTTCCTTCCACATTATTGGAGCGTCGTCCGGACGTACGTCAGGCGGAACAGAAGTTGATTGCAGCCAATGCATCAGTGGGGCTTGCATATACTAATATGTTTCCTCGTTTGGCTTTGACAGCGCATTATGGTTTGGAGAGTGCTGAGTTCTCGGATTTCCTGAAATCACCATATCATTTTTTGAGCGGATCATTACTGACACCCTTGTTTGCTATGGGAAAGAACCGCGCAATGTTAAAAGCAAAGAAAGCGGCTTATGAACAAGAGGTGTATTCTTATGAGAAATCAGTATTGACAGCATTTAAGGATGCGCGGAATGCCATTGTGGATTTCAGTAAAATCAAAGAGATTTATGAATCGCGTCTACAACTGGAACAAGCGGCACGGAGTAATGTGGAGTTGGCGCAGCTACAGTATATCAATGGCGTAATCGGATATCTGGACGTGCTGGATGCACAACGTGGATATTTCGATGCACAGATAGGTTTAAGCAATGCGATACGGGATAAGCAGATAACGTTGGTGCGGTTGTATAAAGCACTTGGCGGAGGATGGCAATAGAATCCTTGAGTTTTTAGACGCAGATAATGCAGGTGTTGCAGTTTCTGCGTCTAAAAAATTATACCGTAGGTGTATTCAGAAAGAAGAACACCGACATTCCGATAAGAATAACTCCCAGTACACCATAGAATAACCGGGCACGTTTTCTTCCCACACTTTTTACGGCGAATTGTGTATTTCGGGCAGTGAAGAACCACTCCCAGTCAAATATTGCTGCCAGTAATGAAATAATGCCGGCTACTGCAAAGATGCCTTGTACGATGTATTGACTCATAAGATATTAACCTAAGTTTTCCATTGTCAACTTGCGTGAACCATCTTCCAGTTCTTCGATGGTTACTTTCACTGTATTGCCCGGCAACAGTTCTTCTACCAACTCCGGCCATTCAATGAAACAGAGTGCCCCACTGTAGAAATAATCCTCATAACCCATATCATATACTTCTTCCAGCTTCTTGATACGATAGAAGTCGAAATGGTAAATGAGTTCTCCCGCTATGTCCGAACGATACTCGTTGATAACGGCAAAGGTGGGTGATGTAACGACATCTTCAACACCCAGTTCCTGACAAAGTGCTTTGACAAAAGTAGTTTTACCGGCTCCCATCTTTCCATAGAGAGCAAAAACAGTGTTGTCGCCCATAGCAGCGATAAACTCGCGGGCGGCTTCATGGATATGGTCCAGAGATTGAATTTTAATTTCCATATTAGATTGAATTTACAATTTACTTTCAGCTTCGTCCGCTCAGTGTGATGAGCGGGATTATCATTTCCTCCATCGAAATACCTCCGTGCTGGAAGGTATCGGTGTAGTAACTGACATAATGGTTGTAATTATTGGGGTAGGCAAAGAAATCGCGCCCTGTGGCAAAGATATAGCGCGTACTCACATTGGGTGAGGGAAGGTGTATCTCGGTCGGGCGGGTGATTTCAAATACCTGTTTGGGGTTGTATGCCATATTGCGTGATAGCTTATAGCGCAGGTTGGCATTGATTTCCTTACTGTTGCTCTGTACTTTTACAGGGTTATCTACGCGGATACTGCCGTGGTCGGTCGTGATAATGACACGATATTGACGGGATGCAAGTGCTTTCAGCAGATCGCTCAAGGGTGAATGGCGGAACCATGAAAGGGTAATGCTGCGATAGGCAGCTTCAGTAGAAGCGAGTTCACGTATCATTTTACTCTCTGTACGACTATGGCTCAACATATCGATGAAATTGAATACGGCAACGTTTAAGTCATTCTGTGCCAGGGCAGGGAGTTGTGCCAGTAAGCGTTCTGCACCGGCTGCATCATTGATTTTATGATAAGAGAATGTATCGTTGCGGCGATAACGCTCAATGATTGTACGTATCAGTGGAGCCTCGTTCAGGTTTTTGTTTTCTTCTTCGTCTTCATCTACCCACAGTTCCGGAAACAATTTAGCTATTTGGTCAGGCATCAAACCGGAAAAAATAGCGTTACGGGCATATTGTGTGGCAGTGGGCAGAATGCTGAAATAGAGTTGCTCGTCTATATTGAACAGACCGGATAATTCGTCGGCAAGTACGCGCCACTGGTCGTAACGGAAATTATCGAGCACGATGAAGAAAACCTTCTCGCCTTTGTCCAATGCCGGGAAAAGAATACGCTTGAAGAGATCTGGACTCATCAGAGGACGATCGGCAGGTGCATCTTTAGCTGATACCCAATCTGCATAGTTCCTTTTAATGAATTTCGCAAAAGCACTGTTGGCCTCTGTTTTCTGCATGGCAAGCATTTCGCTCATGGGGCTGTCTGTAGCTTCCAGTTCCAGTTCCCAATAAACAAGGCGGCGATATAATTCCATCCAGTCGGTTGCCGTTAGTGAGTCATTAATCTGCATGCCTATCTTACCAAAGCTCTGCTGATAACCGGTTTGTGCGGCTTCGCTGACAATATCCCGGCGATGCAGGTTCTTCTTTAGCGATAATAATATTTGATTGGGATTGACGGGCTTGATCAGGTAATCTGCAATTTTTTGGCCGATAGCCATGTCCATGATATTTTCCTCTTCACTCTTGGTGATCATGACCACGGGGACGGTGGGGCAGATATCTTTTATCAAAGCCAGGGTTTGCAGGCCGCTCAGTCCAGGCATATTTTCATCCAGAAAGATCAGGTCATAGGTTGTAGCACGGCAACGGTCCAGTGCATCCTGTCCGTTGGTTACGGTGTCTACTTCGTAACCTTTGCCTTCCAGAAACAGGATGTGCGGTCGCAGCAAGCTGATCTCATCGTCTACCCAAAGGAGTTTATCTTTCTTCATAACACTACTCACTTTTCAGTCCTCAAAGATAACACCATTTTCCGGGTCATCCTCTTCCGTAGGCAGATTTTCTTCTTTCTGTCGTTCTTCTTCCTCTGTTGGCAGGTTCAGTAGTGGCTCATCCAGCGTGTAACCTTTTAACTCAGGTTCCGGTATGGAAGAGAAGTGTGCACGGTAGAAGGTATCGTAATCGTCGAAACTATACTGTTTAATCAGTTGTTCGTAGTTGGCTTCCGATATGAGTATGGCACGCATACCACTGAGTCGTGTAGCCATTTCGGGATTGGCATAAAGACGGCGGAAGTATTGCTGCGCCTCATCGTAGTTACTGAATGGTCGGATTTGCAGCATGCCGATGCCCCGTTCGTGAGCAAACGCAAGGTCGAAGTTTTTTACCAGGAAGGTGGAGAAGTTATAGCGTGCCACTTCAAACAGTAGCATGTTCTCATTTACCTTTCCTTCTTCGTAAGCCAGAATAAAAAGGAACGGTGTGTTGCGCTCTGTACTGAATGCGCTGTCCGGAGGAAGAATAGCGCTACCACTCAGACTGTCGCTTATTAACTTGCCAGCCTCGGCAAGCTCAGCATTCCGCCGTTGCCAGATGGAGCCAAATGTATGACTGTCGCGAGCCAGCAGACGTCCTTCCTGTACCCCTTTCAGAATATGGGCAGCCAGATCAGTGATTTCATTTTGTGGATATTGCTGTACAAGTTCCTTCAGGATAGCAAGGAATTGATCAGTTTCCCCTCCCTGTAGTCGGGTGACGGCGTTGAGGAACATGAATTTGGGACGATGCTGCCCCAGAGGGTATATCTCGGCAGAAAGATGTTCGGCTGCGCGAACGGTGGTTGTATCGCCTAGTTGGAAATGTTTGTAAGCACGGGCATAGAGAGAGTCCTCACGTTGTTTGCCATATACGGCATTTTCTGCAAAATCCGGGTCGGCCAGTGTCTTGGCATAGCGGCTTTTGGGGAACCGGGCGATAAGTTCGGCCTTATATTTCTCTGCACGTTGCAGGGCAGGAAGTTCTCCATAATAATTTAGAGCCAGTTCGGTCAGGAATAACTGATAATATGCTTCATCCGCTTGTGTAAAGTCAGGGAACTGGCGTACCAGTCGTTCAAACGCAGCTTCTGCCCGTTTGAAATCCTGCATACGATCCTTGAAAATCATTCCGGCACCATATAAGGCTTCTGATAACAGTGTGTTTGAGGCTTGCATAGCTTCTTCTGTCAACGGAATTTGTGCCAGGTAGTATTCCGGGCGGTGAGTATCACCGGCAATGCTGTCGGCAGTGTTCTTTTCGTTTTCTTCTTTCCGGGGAATGGAAGAATCCATAGTTTCATTTTCCCGATTGCCATGGATTGTGTCTCCTTTAGCAACACCTTCCTCCGGTTCACTGTAATCTATCGCTTCAAAATCATCCAGTGCAACTACTGTTTTATTTTTCCTTCGCCAGTTATCTTCCAGCTTTCTGCGTCCCCACAAGCGTTGGAATTCAGCTTTTCCTTGCTCTACCAATTGAGGGTTATAGAAATACCAGTCTTGCTTTCCTCCTATTGTAGGTTGGAGGGTCTGTGGGGTAGTGACTGCATTTTCCTGTCCCGGTCTGCTGATAATTGAAGTGGCGGGTAATTGACTTTCCGCTTCTTCCCTCATCTTCTGTCGGTTTGCTTCCCGTTCTGCTTCTTCTGCAGCTTTGCGTTCTGCTTCTTCCCGGGCTATCACTTGTGCTATGATTTTCTCTATGGCTGCCATTCGCTCTGCTTCCGGCAGTCTGGCAAGATGTTGCAAGCTATCCTGTAGCTGTATGGCATTGGTATGTGGTACCAGTTCGTCCAGAATCTCTGAACGATTGGTGATAGTGGCATATTCCCGATGGGCTTTGTCTATCAATCCTATCGCTTCGGCATAGGCTTTTTGTACTTCGGCATAACGCGCTTGCTGCCAGTACAAATTGCCCAGTGTAAGTTGAAGAACTCCTTTCTCCACACCGTTCCGAGTACTCTTCTCTATTCCTTTGTGATAGGCGGCAAGAGCTTGTACCGTATCTTTTTCGGCAAGGTATACATTGCCCAATGCATAATAAATCTGATCGAGGTATTCTTTGTTTTTCTCATCCTTGCTGAGGCGTAATAACTTTCCGGTAATCTTACGACTATTGGCGGTGGGCATCACTTCCGTCTGACGGATGCGGGCACTTAACGCCAGTTCGTATGGTGGATTGAGGCGGATTACCTTGCTGTACGCCTGATAGGCCTGTTCCGGTTGTTGCAGCGTTTGATAAGTCTGCCCCAGAAGATAGTAACATCGTGCTTTCTGTTGCTTGTTCTTTTCTTTCCTGGCTGTCTTTTCGAGATGGGGGATTGCTTCTCTGTATCGTTGGCTACCTAATAGGAAATTGCCTGTGGCCGAAGCATATGGAACAGCCAGCGCCGGTGGCAAACTGTCATTATTCACCCTGCTTAAAGCATCTTCCGCATCATATTGCCACCCCAGCGCAGAGTAGCAACGGGACAACCAGATTAAAGCTTCGGAAGTGATATTCGTCTGTCCGTCATAGAGTCGTGCAATATAAGAGAAGGTTGCGGCCGCTTCCGGGAAGTCTCCCTTCTGATATTGAGCTTTGCCCAATAGCATCCAGGCACGATTAATGAAAGGATTGAACTCCCGGCGTGCCAGCCACTTCTTGTATTCATCCGTATAAGCCCGTCCCGGTTTACGGATAGGGCGCCGTTTGATGGAATGCTGGCGAATGGCTTTTTGTGCTTTTTCAATGGCACGCTCATAGTCAGAAGTGCCGATGCCTGTAGTTTCTTTATTGCCTATGGGATAGAGGGGGAGCATCTCCATGTAGTTATCTTTGTTCCCTTGTTGCTGTGCCTGCAATCCGGCTTTATAAGCTTCGTTTCCGTTGAAGTATACGTTATAACGGGTGGTCAGGGCATGGTAGAAGCGTGTACCGGCTGTGTTCTTTCGGGTGGAACATCCGGTAACAAGCATCAAAGTAACTAAGATGCCAACGAGGAGGATTGCTTTGTGTTTCAACTATACCAGTAGGTTTTACGGGTTTTGCATTTTCTGCCGTAAAGATAAATAAAAACTCTTTCCCAGCTTACATACTACATATATAATGATGGAAAAGAAGATGATAGCCGCCCCGGAAGGAACGTTCAGATAATAAGATATCATTAATCCGCCCAGGCAACTGAGATAACCGATGCCAATAGACAACCAGATAATACGGTGGAAACGATGCGTAAACAGATTCGCCGTCATTTGCGGGATGGTGAGCAGGGAAATAACCAGCACGATGCCTACCATGCGCAGGCATGCAACAATGGTCAATGCAATGAACATCATCAGTACATATTCGAATATCTGTACGGGAATACCTTGTGAACGGGCAAACTCCCGGTCGAAGGCAACATAGATGATCGGGCGCAAATATAGGACAAAGAAGATGGCTAATATTACTGCAAGTCCTGCCAGCAGGGCGATGTCTCCTAATGTAATCGTCAGTATATTGCCAAATAAATAAGCCGAAAGATCGGGTGCAAACCCGGGTGAAAGGAAAGTAAACATGATACCCAGTGCCATACCCAGCGTCCAGAATACAGCGATAGCCGAATCTTCGCGCATGTCATTACGTTTGCTAAGCCATTCCACTCCAAAAGCCGACAGCACAGCAAACACACCGGCAGCCAGTATGGGAGAGACGCCTGTATATAATCCCAGACCGATGCCTCCGAAAGAAGCATGCGTCAGTCCGCCACTGATGAATACCAGCCGTCTCGTCACGATATACGTACCGATAAGCCCGCAGACGATGCTTGCCAGCAGACTGCCAATGAGGGCATGTTGAAAGAAGGTGTATTGCAGTAGCTCCACTTTAAGATCTCCTTTCTCCTATAATCAGAAATATTTCATCCTTGATATTGTCCGGCAGTGCTATTCCCCGTAATTGCAGGCTGCGCACCCACCCGGCAACGTCGGTATCCTGCATTGTATAGAATACGTCCCTGAACTCATCTTCCTGTTCGAGAGTGTAGTCTTCGGGAGCAATGCCAATGTACTTGTCTAATTCTTCATCATCATAGTACTCTATCTTTTTGCTGACGGCAGCCAACAGACTGTCCCGTTCGCATACTTCATGCTGTCCACAACATTCCGCATCAACCTCTTTCACTTCGGGCATGGCATCCAGTTCTCCGCGTTCTATCTTTTTTTGCAGACGCTGGTTACGGATGTATCCTGCCATAAGGGCGATACAGACCAGTACAATAAGGCTTATAATTAGTATTAACATAGTTTTTTAATTAAGAATGAAGAATTACTTAGTGGTATGCTTGCGTAGCGCAGCCAAATTCTTCATTCCTCATTTAAATTGTTCTTCATTTAATTATCTCAATTCCGAACCCTGCTTGTTTCAAATCTTTCCAATATCCCGGATAAGACTTGGAAACCACTTGTGGCTCAGCAATCTGTACCGATGGTACCAATAGGGCGGCAGGGGCAAAAGCCATCGCCATCCGGTGGTCTTCGTAAGTTGCAATCACGGGACTGGCTTCCGGTTCGCAACGCTCGCCGTTCCATATTAATATACTGTCCTGTTCCGACTTCACCACATATCCCAACTTATGTAATTCTGTGATAAGTGCCTGGATACGGTCAGTCTCCTTTATCTTCAAACTTTGTAATCCGCTGAAGCGGAAAGGTATGTTCATTAAACAACAAGTCACAACGAAAGTTTGTGCCAGATCGGGTATGTCCACTAAATCTTCCTCTAAACAGGCAACGGGAGTTCCTGTCTTGGTTAATACCACTCCCCGGTCAGTATATGTAGTCCGTACGCCAAGTTTGGCGAATATCTCTGTTCCCCGGCTGTCACCCTGATAACTGCGTGGGAAAAGTCCCAGCAGTTCTACTTCTGTTTTTGCAGGTTCTTCTTTGCTGTCCTGGCTCAAGGCAACCATTTGATACCAGTAGGAAGCACCGCTCCAGTCACTTTCTACCGTGAAAGGTATGTCTTCGTACTGGCCCGGATGGACGCTAATGCTGCTTTCGGAACTCCATGCAGCGTCTGCACCGAATTCTTTCATCAATTGCAGAGTCAGATTGATATAAGGACGTGAAATGATTTCTCCTGTCAGGTTCAGCCTTAATCCGTTTTTCAGGATAGGGCCGATCATCAGTAAAGCGGATATGTATTGTGAACTTACATTTCCGGCAAGGCTGATTTCTTCGCCTGTCAATATTGTACCTGTGATACGTAAGGGAGGGAAACCTTCGTTTCCGGCATATTCTATTTGTGCTCCCAACTCGCGCAAGGCGTCCACCAGGATACGTATGGGGCGTTGTTGCATCCGTTCGGTACCTGTGATGATGCGTGTGCCGGGTGTTACACTCAGATAAGCCGTGAGAAAACGCATGGCGGTTCCGGCAGCAAGTATATCGATATGTTCGGGATTTCCGTCCAAGGCTTTTATCATGACGCAGGTATCGTCGCAATCACTCAGATTGGTAGGCGTGATATGCCCTTGTGCTAAAGCGTGTAATATCAAAGCCCGGTTGCTGATACTTTTGGAAGCTGGGAGCTGGACAGTGGTATGCAAGGTGGCAGGTGCCGAAAGTTTATAGCGCATAGTTGTATTCCTTCTTAAACGTAATAGCTGGTTTACAGGTTACAAAAGTACGATAAATATCTGAATAAAGAATATGACTTCAGGGTAACCGCACTAAATTTTCAGGATAACTGCACTGAAATTCTCTTCTTTCTGAACGGTTATGAACAAAATGTGATAAGGTGGTAGAGTGATCAAGTGATAGCAGGATAACAACCTGTGATATATAGTGCAGCTACTTGTAGCTCGTAACTTCATTCCTTTCTTCTCGCTTTGCCAATTCATCCCTCTTCAACAGACAGTACATCTTTCCTGAAATCAACTGGCGATATACCTGCTTTCCGTTTAAAGAACTTCCCAAAAGAAGACTGGTCGGAGAAGTTGAGGGTGGTAGCGATTTCCTGTACGGAAAGTTTGGAGTGAGTCAACAAGTTACGGGCTTCGCTGAATAACATTTCAAAAATAAAGTCACTTACACTTTGCCCTGTTACGAGTTTCACAATCTGTGTCAGGTGATGGGCGGATAAGTTCAGTTGGGCGGCGTAAAAATTCACTTTATGTTCTTTGCGATAATGAGTTGCCAGTAACTCGATGAATGATTTGATGATACTTTCATAACGGGTCAAGCAACCATCCGTATGTGGCAGATTAGTTCGTTCAAGGATATCGCTTAAATCGAGATAAAAGGCGAACAGGCGGTTCAGGATAACTTCTTTGTGATAGAAATGCTCTGTCCGGTCTATGTTTTTATTGATGCTGATCAGCCTTTCGGCTAATAAGCCGGCATGTGAGTGCTCCAGAGGAACTACCGGTTCGTTGTATAATCGTACGCCATATTTAGTCCGTCGGTAAATCATATCGGTGGAATCCATCTCATCTGTAAAAGCTTTGCTGATAAAGAGGCACTGGCACTGGAAATCATCACTGCATTCTCCAAAATGGAACAAATGGGCAGAAGACAGCAGTAGGAGGGTATCCGCTTGAATATCATACGTCTTGTAGTTGATTACCGTACGTCCTTTTCCGGATAAAACCAATAAGATAATAAAGGCATCCAAGTGAATGTCTGATGAAAATTGTTCTTCTGCTTCCCGTTGGTCAATGGTGATACAACTGATTTTCTTTCGTGTATCATTCCTGCTACCACTGATGATAGGGAGTTCACAGATGTTTTTTATACGTATGGAAGAGGTCATTGGAGGTGATTTTATTGCAGCACAAAGGTAGCGGAAACCTTTGAAATCTCCAAATTAAACCAACTTTGCCAAATTTCGGATTTCTCTTAGCAAAGAATTAATCCGACCTTTGCAGCCGTTTTTGAGGTAACAATTTAATAGGCATTATGAAAAGATTAAAAGAATTATTTGTCTTTGTTTGGGCGCTGAACATCTCTGTTGTATCTGCACAAACCTTTCAGAAGATGACAATTGAAGAGATGTTTGAGATGGCGGATGCCAATAGCCGCAGTATCCGTACATTCCGTTTAGCAGAAGAGGAAGCCGGGCAGGCGGTGAAGGTGGCTAAAAATGCGCAACTTCCTTCGATTGATATATCCGTTTCGGCAAGCTATCTGGGCGATGTCTGGTTGGCAGACCGTGATTTTACAAACGGTGAGAATGCTGCTATGCCGCACTTCGGCAATAACTTTGCAATAGAGGCTTCGCAGGTCATCTATGCAGGTGGAGCCATCACAAGCCGGATTGCCATTGCTAAATTGCAGCAGCAACTGGCAGAATTGGATAAAGAGAAGAACAGGCAGGATATCCGCTTCCTACTGGTAGGAAATTATCTGGAGATGTACAAACTACAGAACCAGGCAGAAGTATATCGGAAGAATATAGAGCAAACCCGGAAACTGGTGGAAGATATCAATGCCAAGCAGTCGCAGGGATTGGCTTTGAAAAATGATATCACTCGTTATGAATTACAATTGAAATCCCTGGAACTGGCATTGACGCAGATTGAGAATAGTATCCTCATTTTAAATAATCAGTTGACCACCGTACTCGGCTTACCCGAAGAAACGGTGATTGGTGTGGATACTACTTTGCTGGGGAGACTTCCCAAACCTTCGGAAGAGGCACATTGGCAGGAGACGGCAGTATTGAGCTCTCCTGTGCTGCAACAGATGAAACTGAATATCAAGCAGTCAGAATATAATGAACGGATTGCGAAGGCGGAACGCTTACCATCCGTAGCTCTCTTTGCCGGTGATAAACTGGACGGGCCTATTACGATTGAAGTACCGCCTATTAACAAGAATCTGAATTACTGGTATGTCGGCATAGGGTTGAAGTTCGATATAGCTTCCACCTTTAAGTCCGGGAAGAAAATCCGTCTGGCACGCCTGTCCACCCGGCGTGCACAGGAGAATGATTTGTTGTTACAGGAGAATGTACGGACAGAAGTGAAGGCGGCATACATCCGTTTTTATGAGGCTTTTACCATTTGTGATACGCAAAAGAAGAGTCTGGAACTGGCGGCACAAAATTACAGTGTGGTGAATAACCGCTACTTGAATGATCTGGCATTGATTACTGATATGCTGGATGCCAGTAATTCTAAGTTGAATGCGGAGTTGCAATTGGTGAATGCACAGATTAATATACTTTTCAACCTCTATAAGCTGAAGAAGACAGCGGGATGTCTGTAAATTGTCGGCAATTATATATGAATGAAAACTAATGAATTAAATAAGATATGGAACGCAAAAAGAAAAAACTGATTTATAACGTAGTGGTTAGTCTCTTACTTATTGCCGGGCTGGTGTGGGTATGCTCTCATTTCGTCCACCTCGGCAGTGTAGCTTATACTGACAATGCACAGGTAAAACAGCTGATTGTCCCCGTCAACAGCCGCGTGCAAGGCTTTATCAAGAAGATCTATTTCGATGAATACCAGGAAGTGCGTAAAGGTGACACCTTAGCATTGATTGAAGATTCCGAGTTCCGTTTCCGTCTGGCACAGGCTGAGGCTGATTTTCAGAATGCTATTTCGGGAAAGAATGCAGTGGCCACCACGGTACATACCACTCAGAATAATATTGCCGTATCCGATGCAGGTTTACAGGAAGCTAAAGTTCGCCTGGACAATGCCGAGCGTGAATACCACCGATATAAAAACCTTCTGGCACAGGATGCTGTCACCAAACAACAGTACGATGCTGTGCAGACAGATTACGAAGCATCCAAGGCACGTTATGAACTTCTGCTTCGTCAGCGCCAATCTACAACTTTAGTAAAGCAGGAACAGACCCATCGTCTGGAACAAACAGATGCAGGTATCAAACTGGCACAGGCTGCTTTGGAATTGGCGCGTCTGAATCTTTCTTATACCGTTATCCTTGCTCCCTGCGACGGAACTACCGGACGGAAAGATATTCAGGAAGGGCAGTTGATACAACCCGGGCAGACTTTAGTTGACATTGTTGACGAAAATGAAAGATGGGTAGTAGCCAATTACAAAGAAACTCAGACTACCTATATCCGGGAAGGTCAGCCGGTAGAAATAGAAGTGGATGCCGTGCCCGGAATTATTTTTAAGGGTATTGTGAAATCTATTTCCCGTGCTACGGGTGCCAGTTTTTCTCTTCTACCGCAGGACAATTCCGCAGGGAACTTCGTAAAGGTGGAACAACGTGTTCCTATCCGCATTGAGTTCTCTACCGGGAACCGTCCGGAAGATATGGAGCGCCTGCGTGCCGGTATGAATGTGGAGTGTGTAGTAAACTATTGATATTATGCACGAAACAGGACCTTTTTCCATTCCGGCTATCCGTGATTTTGTACCTTCTAAACTGCGCCCCTGGATTATCATTGCCTTTGTCATAGTCTTCCAGTTCTCCGGTGGTCTCTATTTGGCGGCAGTCAATGAGATGGTTGGCTCTACGGCATTAATGCAGGAGGACATTATGATGGCAGGTTATGCTTCTATGGTGGGCATGGGGTTGACATTTGCCATCATGTTCCGCCTGAAGTTCCGTTTTACTTCGAAGGCTTCGTTGATGACGTGCAGCATTGCCCTGATTATTTCTAATCTGATATATATGCATACACATAGTATTCCCGTGCTGGTAATCACCTGTTTCTTTGCAGGTATCTTCCGCATGTGGGCCACGTTCGAATGTAATTCTACCATTCAATTATGGCTTACTCCCAAACGGGATTTATCGGTATTCTTCTGTTTTATCTACTTGCTGGTGCAGAGTTGTATTCAGCTATCGGGATTGGTAACAATCTATACGGCCTTCTGGGCGAAGTGGGAGTATATGCACTGGTTGATTATTGGTTTATTGCTATTGGTGATGCTGGTTACATTGTGGTTATTCCGTAGTTATCGCTCCTTGCCGAAATTACCGTTGTTCGGTATCGATTGGTTGGGGGCTTTGATGTGGGGGCTTGTGCTGTTGTGTATCCTTTTTGTCTGTGTGTATGGGGAACATTATGACTGGTATCAATCTTTCCAGATACGGGTGGCAACTATCATCGGTACGCTGATTCTTGTATTGAACCTGTGGCGTGCATCTTTCATCCGCCATCCGTTTATTGCTTTGAAGACGTGGACGTATCGCTCTGTTTGGCTTCCCTTTATACTATATATAGTAATAGATATTCTGCTGGCACCATCACATCCGTTTGAACATGTTTATATGGAAGGGATATTGGGGTATGATGCCTTGAATGTAATTTCACTCAACTGGGTGGTACTGCTGGGGATTGTTGTGGGAGCAGGCTTTACCTTCTTCACTTTCTCCCGTCGCAAATGGCGTTATAAGACAATGACGGTGATTGCATTTTCTTCCATTACCGGATATCTGATGTATTTCTATTTCGGCATTGAGTATGCTTTGCCGAAGGAAACATTGTTTATACCGCTGTTTCTACGTAGCTTCGGGTATGTGATGATAGCTATTTGCTTCCTTACAGTGCTGTCTCGTGTTCCCTTCCAGCATTTCTTCCAGGCGGTGTCTGTGCAGTCGTTTGTCAGTGCCGGATTTGGTGGAGCTCTGGGCACGGCCATTTTAGGACATGCTCTGAATGGGGCTATGAAGAAGAATGCAATGCTGCTGGGTGCTGGGTTAGATCATGTGAACCCTTTTGTCAGCCGGATATCTGCAGGAGAACTATATGGTGTTGTACAACAACAGGCCCTGATGGTTTCAATGAAAGAGCTGTACGGCTGGCTTATTCTGTTAGCTTTGTTTTGTCTGTTGGTGTTCTTGGTTTACGAGAGTGACATTCGGCCGTATAAAGTACTGCATCCTACTTATCGCTCTATTCGCCGTTTTGTGAAGCATGAGTTGCGTATGGACAAGAAATTGGAAGCCACAGGCTAAGTTGAGATTTTTTTGTTCTTATATTGGATAGCTTTGAATAAAATAGGTAGGTCTCTTTGCTCAAATGTGCCGCATTGGCTTTAGGTTACAGTTTCTGGATTTATGAACTCCTGTTGCTGACAGTTCTCTTTATGATGGGAATGACGTTCACTACATCTACTGCGTTGGCTATGGAGTGTGAGCGCGACAATGCCGGGACAGCCTCGGCATTGTTTGGGGCTGTCTGCTTTTCGTTTGGTGGCATTGTCTCTCCTTTAGTAGGTATTGGAAACATTCTGGTTTCCAAGGGGGTAATATTTGTCATCTGCTCTCTTTGTTCCCTTTCCAGTATTTTACTGGCTTTGGGCAGAAGGCGGGCAAGACTTTATTTTGCATTCAGTACATCCCAGAAACGCTGAGGCAGGTGGATATTGGGCACGTTTGCAGCTTCTTTAAATAGAGGAGCAATTTCTTTCGGGGCAAAACCGGCAATGCCGCATCCTATTTCTGTAACAAGGAAAGTGTATTGTGAGTGTTCTTTAGCAAAGCGGATAAATTCATCTACATAAGGTTTGATGGCTCCCGGCCCTCCGTGCATAGTCGGAATACCATAGGTTTGTCCTTGCAATCCGGTTCCTTGTCCCCAGATGGCTCCCCATTTTTTCCATGCCAGATAAGCGGCTCCGCCACCATGTGCGCCTTCCAGGTTACTACCGAAAACAAATATCTCGTCCGGGCGTAGTTCTGTGATACGATTAGAGGTAATTCTTGTTTTCATACTCATGTGATTAGGTTATAATTAATTATTTTCTCTTTTTCTTCATTTTTAAACTCTTGCTTTTCAGCAAAAGTAACCTTTAGGTAACTATCTTACTTATTTGTAACTTCTTGTTTATAAGTAAAATAGTGAATAGCTTTGCACTGTCGGAAAGTCACTGACTACATTTGCGAAGTTAGTGAAAAAACTGATGAATGCAACTATCTTATAAACAATTTAAAAACAAAAAGACAATGAAAGAACTTGCAGTAAAGAATTACAGGACCGCAGAAGGTCAGAAAATTAGCCAGGATGGTAATGAATTTACAGTGAAACCGATTGTTGCGCAGGCGGATGTGAACCAGTGCCGTGTGAACTTTGTAGAAGTGGAACCGGGTAGTTTTGCCTATGGATACCATTATCATGAAACGGATGAAGAGGTATTCTATATTATCAGCGGTACAGGTATCGTTCGTACCATCAATGGGGATGTTACAGTGAAAGCCGGTGATGCAATTACTTTTCCTGCGGGGCCGGAAGGTGCGCATGTTATTCGCAACGGATCGGATACGGAAAAGCTGGTTTATATTGATTTCGACACGAATAATCTCCCGGAGATTGTACACTTTCCTGATACGAACCAGGTGATGGCTTATGGAAAATTCTCTAATGGAATTTATGATAAGAAGTAGATTAGGACGTAATTCCTGATTTCTCATTTTGGAGAGTCCTTTTATGCCTAAAGTAAAACTTCAATTTGTGGTTACAAGTGAAGTTCAGCTTTAGGCATTGTGCTTTTTATAAAGGGAAATTATATTCTTCCGTTTTTTTTCTTTTATTTTGTGGAAAATATGTGAGACAATAGAATGTATATTTTATCCTTTTAAAACATCAGATATATGAAGACTTATTATTTATTACTCATTTTTGTGATGTTAACACTTCAGTCCTGTGGTGTAAAGCAACCAGTCCAAATGTCAGGTAATCCTCTTTTTGAAGGATGGTATGCCGATCCCGAAGGTATTATCCTGAACGATGAATATTGGATATTTCCCACTTATTCTGATAAATATGAGAAACAAATATTCATGGATGCTTTTTCTTCAACAGACTTGGTAAATTGGACTAAGCATGAACGTATCATTGACAATAAGGCTGTGAAATGGGTATGGCGTGCTATGTGGGCTCCCGCTATTGTTAAGAAGGATAATAAGTATTTCCTGTTCTTTGGAGGTAATGATATTCAGAATGATAATGAGTACGGTGGTATCGGTGTCGGTGTGGCAGACAGACCGGAGGGACCATATCAGGATTATTTAGGTCGGCCACTCATAGATAAGATATATAATCGTGCTCAACCGATTGACCAGTTTGTATTTCAGGATAAAGATGGTTCATATTATATGTATTATGGAGGTTGGGGAAGATGTAACGTTGTTAAGCTGAACGATGACTTTACGGGACTTTTACCTTTTGAAGACGGAACTTACTACAGGGAGGTTACACCGGAAAATTATACGGAAGGTCCTTTCATGTTCATTCGCGATGGGAAATACTATTTTATGTGGTCGGAAGGAGGTTGGGGTGGTCCTGACTACTCAGTGGCTTATGCCATTGCAGATAATCCCTTTGGTCCGTTTAAGCGTATTGGCAAAATACTACAGCAAGATCCGGAGATTGCTACCGGAGCTGGACATCACTCTGTGATTCATGAACCAAAATCTGATAAGTATTATATCATTTATCATCGTCGTCCGTTAACTGAGACAGACGGGAACCATCGTGCAACCTGCATCGATGAAATGACTTTTGATAAGCATGGATATATCAATCCGGTTAAGATAACTTTTGAAGGGGTGAAAAGTAATCCTTTGAAATAATGTGATAACTTTCTAATGCATAAGATATATGGAAATAGATCTAACTACTCCGGCTCTACTGTTTTCAGCGATTTCATTGATTATGCTGGCATATACCAATCGGTTCATGTCGTATGCCCAATTGGTACGTGCATTGAAGGAACAGTATCGTGCGAACCATTCATCAGTGACTGCAGCGCAGATTGCCAATCTTCGAAAACGCTTGTATCTGACGCGTGCCATGCAGGTGACAGGAACAGGCAGTCTGTTGCTGTGTGTTGTAAGTATGTTCTTTATTTATATACAGCTCTATCTTGTATCCATCTATATTTTTGGATTGGCAATGGTGTTATTGATTATTTCTCTGGCTATTTCTGTATACGAGATTTATATTTCGGTGAAGGCATTGGAAATACATCTGGATGATATGGATGAATAGGAAAGCCACTTCTTATTTGTCCTTTGTCCAGCGGTTAAAATGAATATTTTCCGGTTTCCATTTATCTTTCGGAAGTGGATTCTCAGCCGGATAACCGATTGGAATTACGTTCAGGGGAATAATGTCTTTGGGCAGTTGGAGTATTTTCTGTACTTCTTTTATCCGTTCTTCCATAGGATAAACTCCTGACCATACGGCCCCTAATCCTAAACCTTGTGCAGCCAGCAGTAGGTTTTCTGTTGCAGCCGAAGCATCTTGTACCCAGTACTCCATACCTGCACCACTGATAGCTTTATTTAAATCTCCACATACTACGATGGCCAGTGGAGCATCCTTTGCCATTTTGGTATAAGGAAGGGTAGAACTCAATTCGTTTAGAATCTCTTTATCCCTAATGACAATGAAAGCCCAAGGTTGTTTATTGGTTGCTGTGGGAGCAGCCATAGCAGCTCTTAACAGCTGCTCTATTTTTTCATCCTCTACTTCTTGTGGCTGATAAGAGCGGATACTGGTTCTTGCATGTATGGCTTCAAGAACGGAAAGTTTATCATCTTGTTTCATAATAGGTTCCTCCATCTTATTAGGTTGATTTGGTCTCGGTTGAATAGATAATGCAGTTACTACTATAACCAAGGCAAGACTGAAAGTGTTCAGTACATATTGTGTCATTTGCCCTTTAGGTTTTCTGGAGAAATATACAATAATCAAGGTGCACAGTGCAATGCCTGCCAGTAAACCCAGGAAAAGTATCCAGTCAAAACTGAAAGCAGTTGCAGGCTTGTCGGCCGGATGTTTCTTTGCATATTCCATTGCCCTGTGGATGGACTGGATAATAGCTACCGAAGACTCTGTAGCTCCGGATATTCCGTCTACTTCTTTATTGATTGCTTCTTCCGGTGATAGATTATTCCATTGTTGCAGCAGGTCACTGCTTCGTACCTTGGCAAAGTAGCTGGGTGTTTCAGAGTTTTCCAATGCCACTACTTTTGTAATGCGGTTATCCTGCATATAGATTTCAAGAGGGACATTTCCTCCATATCCGTTGATATCTTTCGTTATTTGCCGGGTTGATATTATCTGTACTCCTTCATCCGTATGCCGTAATATATCGGAAGTTCCTATAGGGTTTTCTGTTGCATTTTCCTTATCGGAGAGAATGCTTCCGAACTTGTTTCCCTTACAAATAGTTACTGCCAGAATCAGGAAAAAGCAAGTTGTCAGGCTTATGATGTTTTGGACTCTCAATGTTTTCATATTTAGTTGGTATTTATATCGTATGCAAATTTAGGGGAATTTTATTGAAAATAGCAAGTACTTGCTAAAAGTAGTGGGTGGTTTTGCTTTATTTATCATAAAAGTAATAGATAGTTAATGTTGATATATTTCTGTTTTGTGTAAGCTTTGAATTATATGAGGTGTTTTTAGAATGATTTTATTTATTTGATTTTATTGGTCTTTAATTTGCTTATTAGTTGTAAATGCTGTATGTTTGCGTAGAGATAATGTGCTAAATATGTTCTTTTTATAAATAAAGTATGAAGAAGTTATTATTGTTATTTGTGTGTATTTCTGCATTGCTTTCATGCGAGGTGAAAAATTCTTATCAGGAACCGGAGACTGGCAAAGACTTCTCTTTGGTTGATGAAATTAGCGTGAGTGTTAATACTACAGAAAATACTCGTTGCCTGCTCTATGTCGGTGACCCTTATGTGGATGGTCATCTGGTAGGTGAACCAATTTTGATTGGCTATGCTCCGTTTACGGAAACTGTCAGAATTCCTAAAGCTACAGATAAGTTATATCTGTTGATGAATGGTCAGATGTATACCTATTCGAAGGGGGATATTGTTGTAAATAAAGGTGTTACGAGAGCAGAGAGCGAACTGAGTGATGCGTTGATTACAGCTATCAATAATTTTTATCCGGAAGGGATTAGGAATACGCCAAGTGATTGTTATACTGAGTGTTCCGATTTGATAGTTGGAAGCGAGGAGACTGAAGTCTGGATTACTTATGTGGGTAATGGTGGTGCTCATCTCAATAACAGTTTGTACTATTATACCTATACGGATGATGTCAATGACTATCGAGATTTGGATATGAAACTTGTATTCGATGGAACCCAGACGATTGGTTCAAAGATAGCGCTTGGTAAATTTACCGATTGTAAGATAGGCTTTGCATGCTCGTATTCGTCAGGTCTTTATCGGTATTCAACTCCGAGATTTAATCTGGGGCATAACGACATATTGTTGACGTCAGGAGTTATCAGAACACTGGTGTTTGGCGGTAAGGAGTATCAGACATTGGGTATGGAAGATCAAATTCCAAGTGGATGGTTTGATCAGGATTACAACGACCTGCTGTGTCTGATCGAATCGACTCCGACTTTGAAACCTGAAATTGAAATTCCGGTTCCGGAACTGGATCCGTCTAAGATTGTATGGCAAGGAATGTGGTTGTTTGAGGACAACTATCCCAGCCAGGGAGACTATGACTTTAACGATGTTGTAGTGAGGTTCCGTATTGAGGAGTCCGCCAATATTAAGAATGAGGTGTTGGCCTATATTCAGGTTATGGCAACAGGAGCAAATTTCAATAATAGTTTTGGAATCAATGCTAAGATCTATGTTGAGAATCTGACCGGTTATATGAATGTACGTAAAGGTACTTCAAGGGTGGAAACTGAGGTCATTCAGATAACCTTGCCAAAAGCTAGTGAATACATTCCGATGCTGAATAACGGAAAGGCTACCTTTGATCTTAATTCTTATAATGTACATAGTGCTGATTTCCCGAATGTACTTGAGATTCCATCAGTTGATTTCAAATGGTGCTTGGAAAATATCCGGATTGATGAGGCTTATCCTATGTATACGAAGTGGGTTGATAGTGGATGTAAGTCATATACTGATTGGTATAAAGGTGAGAGAAAGGACGATATGGTCTATATGGAATAAAAGACTTTTAAAGAAGTTCCTTTAGTTGAAGTAAATAGGTTTCTGTCCGGACTTGATGAATGACAGAAACCTATTTTTTTGTGTATTCAACTCGGGTTATAGTTTTAGTATATAAATGCTTGATATAATACTAATTCCTTACAATAATTTAATATTCGGGGCATAGTCATATATTGAGGGTACTTCAGTCGTATAGTTAGGGCATCTCAGTCGTATACTTAGGGTACCTCAGTCCTATATTGAGATAAGGCTATTATAACTTTATTGATAACCAATTAGTTGCAAAAAACTCTTTTGACGTTGATAAATCAAGACAAGTAATTGGCATAAAAATAAAAAATAATTCCATTTTTTATACTGAAATGAAATCATTTAATCAAGCATATATTTGTTTGGCTTAAACCATAGTTGCAATAATCTGGATAAACAGTATAAGGAATACCATTGCAATAGGATAAACCGTAGCATAAGCTACACTCGGAATGTTACTGTCAGTCATAGAATCCGCTGCTGCAAGTCCCGGAGTACTGGTCATACCACCGGTGATGGTTCCCAGTAAGTCGAGTATACTGATTTTGAAGACAAACAGCCCGACGAACACAGCTACTAACATAGGTACCAGCGTAATAGCAGCACCTACTCCGAATAGCAGCCAGCCACTTTCCTGGAAAGTTGCCACCAGATTGGTACCAGCCGAGGTTCCGACTTCGGCAAGGAAAAGCAACAATCCCAACTGACGCAATAATTGGTTAGCAGGTCCGGACATAGACCACAGAATAGGTCCTGTCTTACCAATTGCACTTAAGAACAGAGCCACAATCAAAATACCGCCCGTCAATCCCGGAGAGAAAGATAAACCACCGGGGAAAGTAATATTCAGTTTGCCGAACAGTACTCCCAAAACAATACCCATTGCAATAGGGAAAAAGTCTGTATCAGATAGCTTTTTAGCATTGTTTCCCAGTAAGCGGGCCAATCCTTTAAGTCCTTCTTTTTCTCCTACCACCATCAGTTTATCGCCGAATTTCAGAGTTAAATCCGGTGACGGAGACAGATCAATACCGCTTCGGCGGACACGTGTTATCGTACATCCGAAGTTTTTCATCAGGTTCAAATCCCCCAATTGTTTATTGATCATATCCTTTTTGGTCAGTAATAAGGATTCGATTTCCTGTGTGTCTACCAAAGGTAGTTCACCTTCTTCGCGTTCTCCGACTAAGACCGAAAGTTGGTTCAGAGCTTCTTCACTGCCTACTGCCTGTATGTAATCGTCTTCATGTAACACCGTGTGAGCTGTAGGGATGGAAATAACTTCATCGTGTTTATGGCGTGAAATAACAGCCCCTGTCATAGCCCGTGCATTGATTTGCATTAAGCTGCGGTTGAATACGGCAGGATTTGTGACGCGATAAATACAGGTAGTCAATTCCGGAAACTGTCCGCGACGTTCTTTTTCCAGTCGGCGGGCTTCCTTATCCAGATCAATGCGCATAATGCGGGGAAGCAGCTTTACAAACAGTATTACACCGATAACTCCAAACGGATAAGCGATGCCGTAGGAGATGGATGCCAACGGAGAATTTGTACTGTCGATGGCTACGGCAAGTCCTGGTGTACTGGTCAGTGCTCCGGCTATTAAGCCTACTACACTGGGGGTATCGATGTCGAAAAGATATTTGAGCCCGATAGCCGTCAGAGAAGCCGAGCAAATAATCAGCATGGTGATTATGATCAGGGTCTTACCTTTACTTCGGAACGAGTCGAAGAAACCGGGACCGGCCTGAATGCCGATAGTAAAGATGAAAAGTACCAATCCGAAGTTTCCTAATTCTTTAGGAATGACTACACCGAAGTGTCCAAAGAGAAGAGCAATGAAAATGACTGCGGAAACGTCCAGAGATAATCCTTTAATTTTGATTCTCCCCAACATGAAGCCCAATGCAACAATGAGGAAGAGGGCGAAATAGGAGGAATTGAGTAAGTCAGCAAACATGAATTTAGATTATTTGTTAGTTTTCAATAATTCTTCTACTGCTACTTTCAATTGTGTATCTTCGCCTCTCACGATTGTTTCGGGCGAATTGGCTACTTTTACATCCGGTTCCAACTGCGTATTTTCCAGATAACTGCCATCGGGCAAACGGTAACCAATCACAGGAATACCGAATACCAGTGTAGGATCTTGCAGGCGCTCCCATGATACACTGGTCATAGTGCCCGGCACAGGCATACCTACCAGTTTACCCAGTTTCTGATGACTGTATACCCACGGTGTACCGTGTGCATTGGAATAATTGGCTTCGCACGTCAGCATGATGGAAGGCTTGTTCCAGCGGCGGCTCGGCATATCGCAGGCTTCACGGCCGCGAACTACCTGTGTGAAGTATTTCTTGCCACTGAACAGTATTTCTATATCTTCATGTAGACGACCGCCTCCGTTGAAACGGGTGTCGATGACAATACCTTCACAATTGTTGTATTTTCCTAAAATGTCCGAGTAGATGGAACGGAAGCTGTCATCACCCATTGATTTGATGTGCACATATCCCAGTTTACCGTTCGACCATTTCTCAACGTCTGCTGCACGTTGCTTAACCCAACGTTCGTAAAGTAATGCACTGAGTTCGCTGTCTCTGATAGGAATTACTACCTCTTCCCAGCGTTCTTTCGTCTTGGGATCATACAATGAAACAAGTGTTTTCTTTTTTACCTTGTCATTGAGAAGCACATAATAATCGGTTTCGGGAGTGATCTCTTTACCGTCGATCTTTTCAATAACGACACCGGCTTTCACCTTTGTAGTGGCTTTGTCGAACGGACCCTTTTCTATCACTTCAGCAATGAGCATTCCTTTATCCTGATAATTCCAGTCAAAAAGTAGTCCCAGGCTGGCTGTCGGTTCGCTTTGTCCGTCCGGATAGAAACGGCCTCCGGTATGGGAGACATTCAACTCGCCCAGCCATTCACTCAATAGTTCGGCGAAGTCATAGTTATTATCGATGTGTGGCAGGAACTTCCGATAAGCAGCTGTCATGGCGTCCCAGTTGACCCCATGCATGTTGGTGTTATAGAAACGCTTCTGTTGTTGTTTGTATACATGGTCGAACATGTATTCGCGTTCGGCGCTCAGATCCAGTTTCACTTGGGCAAGATATTTAATGGGCTTCAAGTCATCGGAAGCCAAGTTCATCTTTTGCATATTCTTACCGTTCAGGATGAAGAGAGTCTTCCCTTCTTTATCCATTTCCAGGGAGGTCCAGCCGGCATCTACTTTATGGAGCAACTTGGTCTCTTTCTTGTTCAGGTCCATTTTCCATAAGTTACGGCCGCTTTCGGTACTGGCCAGATAATAGAGGGCTTTTCCGTCTTTGGAGATGAGGGTACTTCCCATATTAGACGAGTTTGGTGTCAAGCGTACGATGCGGTCTTCTATGTTTTTCAATTCCACTACGACATCCTTTACCTTACTACTGTCTTTTGCGGCAACCTTTTTCCGGTCAGAGTTTGCTTCTTTGTATAGTTCGTAGTCTTCTTTGCTCAGGCTGAATTTGTCGTATGCATCCTGATTCAGGAATACCAACATAGCATCGTCTAGCGAACCCCATGAAGCATGTGCGCGCATACCGTAGCGTTCGGTAGTGAAAAGAATGGCATTGCCATCGAGCGCAAAACTGGGTGAACCGCTGCTGTATCCACTATTGGTCAGGTTGATAATCTCGCCATTGCCTTGTGCGCTGACCAGACCTATATCCGAATATGGGTCGTGCTTGTTTCCGATAAATTCCAATGTGAACCACTTGCTGTCCGGAGACCAAGCATAGTCGAACCCTCCGCTTGTGCTGTACCAGGTAGAACCATCGGTGATCCGGCGTACTTTCTTGGTTTCCAGATTGAGTACCATCAGACGATTGCGGTCTTCAATGAAGGCTAACTCCTTACCATCGGGTGAGAATTGCGGATGCGAACGTTCTACGGTAGTAGAAGGCAATAATACTTCTTCTTTTATTAAAGTTGCATTCGGAAAATTCGGATCTTCCTCCCGAACTATCTTGGCTAGATAAATCTGCCAGTTACCACTGCGTTCACTGGCATAGGCCAGCGTCCGGTTGTCCGGGGCAAACGAGAGACCATCTTCCTCTGCTGCCGTATGTGTAATCTGTTTGGTGGTGGTATAGTCTGTCGATGTAACGAATACTTCACCGCGTACAGTGAAAGCAATTTGCTTGCCGTCCGGTGAAACTGTAGCAGAGGTTGCTCTATCCGGATATTTCAGATAAGCTATTTGTGGCTGGTCGTCGCGAATGATTTCTACATTTATCTTCCGGGGATTCGAGCTTTCCTGCTGGGTATAGATCTCACCATCGTATCCATAGCACAAGGTGCCGTTGTTACTCATTGAAAGGAAACGCACGGGATGGGTTTTAAAGCTGGTAATTGTTTTTATCGATTGGGGTTGCGAAACCGGGAAAGAATATACGTTGAATGAGCCGCCATTACGTTCGCTCAGGAAGTAGACGGTTTGTCCATCCGGTGATACAATCGGATTGCGGTCTTCGCCTGCGTGCTGGGTAAGGTTGGTATGTGAACCTGTTTTGGCATCGTACATCCATACGTCACGGGTGATGGAAGAAGTATGGTGCTTTCTCCATTCGTTTTCACCTCCCTTGCGGTCCTGATAGAAAAAGCGATTGCCAGACTTATCGAAACATACCGCTTCGGCAGGGGTGGCCAGTACTTGTTCGGTGCGTCCGCCGACTGAAGGAACTTTGTAGAGTTCAGTCATGGCGGCTGAAGGAAAGAGGGCACTGCTTGCCGGATCCTGAATAGATGCTGAGAATAAAATATATTTGCCGTCCGGGGTAAAAGTGGAGGGTAGCTCAGTGGCTGAATGAGTAGTCAGTCGCTGGGCTGTTCCGCCATTTGCCGACATGATGAAGATATCGAAATTCCCGTTTCTATCACTGGCAAAGGCTATCTGTTTGCCATCCGGCGACCATATCGGAGTACATTCGTAAGAGTCTTGCGTAGTGAGTTGTGTAGCAGTTCCGCCTTTGGCAGGCACTTTGTAGAGGTCTCCCTTATAACAAAATACGATTTCTGTCCCATCAGGTGAGATTTGTACGTCACGCATCCAGAGGGGAGTGGTTGCATAGCTGGTTATTGCCGCGAAACTAAGGGCAATGTAAGCAATAAGTTTCTTCATAAGTATATTAAATGTGTTTTTATGCAAAGATAGGTATTAGTCTGTAAAAAAGAAAAAGCTTGGGATATCAATGATAATTTATTCCCCATTTTATTGCCGGCTATTACTGAACTGTTTTTCTCCTATTGGGAAAAAACATTTCTCCTACCGAGGAAATAAAAACATCTGTTTATACGGAGGGCATTTTCTGGAAAATAATTCAACCGTCCCGCTAAGTATAACCCCATAAAAGAAAAAGCATCGATAATCTTTCGATTATCAATGCTTTATCGGTAGTCGGGATGACAAGATTCGAACTTGCGACCACACGCCCCCCAGACGCGTACTCTACCGGGCTGAGCTACATCCCGAATTGCGGATGCAAAAGTAGTGCTTTATTTTTAATCTGCAAATAAATCGTTGATAAAATATATATAAATATCTCTGTTTGTACTGTATCTTATTTGTTATCAGTGTTATATAATCGTGTTGTGAAGTGCTGCTTAGATTAAACTCTAAATAGGATAAAACAGCTTCGTTAGCTGTTTTCTTATAACACTGGCATATAAATCTTGATTTATAATTCAACTACTGATTCGCATTTATATCTAAATTTGCATCACCGAAGAGTAGTTATATGGATGTAGAATTTGAAAAGGAGTATTTGGCAGAACTTTATGAAAAAGGAAAAACCGATGAAAGGTGATAAAAAAGGACTTTCTTTTTTACGTATCAACGGCCAATATAAGCTTGAATTTCGGGAAATAGCTAATGCGGGTAATCAAGCAGTCATAGAGATATGCTCTTTGGTGGATATTACAAATCATTATAAATAGGAGGAACTATGGGTATAGCAGCAAATAATTTACATAACAACAGAATTTGCCTTGCTTTTAGAGGCAGCTTTGAGTATCAATGCTGATTTGCTTGTAAGAATGCAGACGGATTACAATATACAGGTAGCACGAAAGAATGACTCTTTGGGTGAAAAGCTAAACAATATAAAGAAATTAGCTGCTGTGTTTTGAAAATAGTTCTTGGTATGATATTATAAAAACAAGAATAAGGTTTTTAACAGGGCACTTAAAACATGGCTAGGGCAATAGTTGTCCTACCTTATTTGTTATAATGGGTTTGTCCCTAATAGACGTGTTTAAGAATGTCTGCAAAATTTTTCAATGCAATACGGAATCTTAATCACTGATATTCCTTCGGTGTATTATGCTTGAGGGGGATGCTGAAAGACATTCTTTGAAAAGATATTGCTCCTTAAGACAACACCTTTTATCCTTCAAGACGACTCCCTTATCCTTCAAGACAACACCTTTTATCCTTCAAGACATTTTTTTTATATGCTGAGGTAAAAGTCGTTACATGCACTCTCTATAGAAATCGAACATTTCGAATATCGTATCTTTATCAGCCGTCTGGTTCAGACAAATGTCTCCGACTTCTTTCAATAGCGTAAAGTTAATGACACCGGAGGTATTCTTCTTATCGTGCTTCATCAGTTCATAAAGTTGGTCGTACTGCTTACAGTTAAAGGCAAAACCACCGTAGTTCTCTTTTACGAACTGAATGGTTTGGCGCATTTTGTCTTTTGGAAAGCCTACTTTTATATAAGAAAGGTACAGTTCGCAAACAATTCCCCAGGCAACGGCATAGCCATGCAGCACAGGGCGTCCTTCGGCAAGGGCAAGGCTTTCGAAAGCATGCCCTACGGTATGTCCCAGGTTCAGGGCCTTGCGGATGCCGTGTTCCAGCGGATCTTGTTCCACGATGTTTTCTTTTACTTGTACGGAGCGACCTACCATTGACTTCAGGGCTGCGTAATCTATCTTGTCCGTATCAAAAGCCAATAATTCCGCCAGATGTTCCGGAGTGCTGATCAGTCCGTGCTTCAACATTTCGGCATAACCGGAGAAGAAGTTATGGGCATCGAGGCTGCGCAGAAATTCTGTTTCAAGGAGTACGCTGGCGGCAGGAGCGAAGACGCCGATTTCATTCTTCAGCCCGTTGAAGTTGATACCTGTCTTGCCTCCTACGGAAGCATCTACCATAGCCAGCAGGGTAGTAGGGATATTGATATAAGCAATGCCCCGCTTAAATGTAGAGGCGGCGAAACCACCCAGGTCGGTCACCATGCCACCTCCCAGATTGATAAGCAATGAATGGCGCGTTGCTCCTTTTTCACTCAGGGCTTGCCAGACGGAAGCCAGGGTTTCGAGGTTCTTGTGTATATCTTCGGCACCGATAATGATTTCCGTTGCTTCTTTCAATGTCGGAATGTTGCTGAGTTGTGGCAAGCAAAGGCGATGTGTATGCTCGTCAGTCAGGATAAAGAGCTTGTCATGGGGGCAGTTCCCAATGGCAGTTGTTAAGCTGCTTTCCAGTTCTTCGCAGAGGATTACTTCTTGTTTACTCATGATGTATTTGTCTTTTTTTGCTCTGCAAAGATAATGCAAATCAAGTGCAGAACTTCCATACCGACATGAAAAAGTTATGCTGAGATGCAGCTTATCTTCTTTAAAGATAGGATTTCTCTGCGAAAGAAGTATCTTTGCAAATCATAAAACTTACATCACTTGGATAAATATTTCAGACTTCATAACTTATAATTTATAAAAAAATGAAAGCATTATTACCGGTATATTGCCGTCCGTTAGGATATTTTGTGATAGCATTGGCATTGTTTCTCCCTTTCCTGATGTTGATGATAGGGAAAATGACGGATGGTAACCTTTTGTTTTATAAAGAGTGCTCCAAGCTACTGATGATGCTGGGCGCGATGATGATTCTGTTTGCTTTTACAAAGAATGAAAGCAAGGAAACCGAACAGATACGCAATAAGGCTACCCGTAATGCCATATTCCTGACGGTGTTATTTATCTTTGGCGGTATGCTCTACCGGGTATGGAAAGGTGACATCATGAGTGTGGATACTTCCTCCTTTTTGATCTTCCTTATACTGAATATTCTTTGCTTGGAATTTGGTATAAAAAAAGCGACGGTTGATCGGTTATTTAAGCGAGATCGTCGATAATTAGGATATTTTATTTAATCCTCATTAAACTTTTCCATTGAAAGCTTGTCAAATGAAACAGTGTAAAAACAGACATTTTGTTTCATAAAAAACAGGCGCATGAAAAAAGTAATCATCGGAACAGTGTTATTGCTGACAACCACACTTTCCGTTTTCTCACAGACTAAGAACATTACCGTAGCGGGGCGTGTCATCGAGGATGACACGAAAGAGCCCGCAGTACAAGCCACAGTACAGTTACTTTCGTTACCTGACAGTGCATTTGCGGCGGGTATCGCCACTACAGCACAGGGATATTTTACCCTGCCCAAAGTAAAGGCTGGGAAGTATGTATTGAAAGTTTCCTATATCGGCTTCCAACCGACAATGCTTCCTTTGCAACTGTCGGCTCAAAACCCCAATAAGAATGTAGGTACGCTGGCTCTGAAGACAGATGCCGTGATGCTGGCAGAAGCGGTGGTTACCGCAGAAGCTCCACAAGTCACTGTCAGTGAAGATACATTAATGTATAATTCGTCAGCTTATCGTACCCCCGAAGGAGCCATGCTGGAAGAATTGGTGAAGAAACTTCCCGGTGCCGAGATTGATGACGATGGTAACGTGAAAATCAATGGTAAGGACCTGAAGAAGATCATGGTAGACGGAAAGGAATTCTTCGGCGGAGACGTGAAGACGGGTTTGAAGAACTTGCCGGTGGACATGATTGACCGGTTGAAGACTTATGATAAGAAATCGGACCTGGCACGTATCACAGGTATTGATGACGGTGAAGAAGAAACCGTGCTCGACCTGACTGTTAAGAAAGGTATGAATCAGGGTTGGTTCGGTAATGCCGATGCCGCCGTAGGTACTGAAGATCGTTATGCAGGACGTTTGATGTTGAACCGCTTTGTGGATAATACACAAGTTTCTCTTATTGCCTCTGCCAACAATGTGAATAATCAAGGATTTTCCGGTGGTGGCGGTGGCCCGCGTTGGCGTCGTAATAATGGTTTGAATGCTCCTAAGGAACTGGGACTTAACTTTGCTACCGAAACTGCCAAATTGGAGTTAGGCGGTAGTGCCCGTTACAACTACAATGATGCTGACATTGCCAATGTCAACTCATCCGAGCGTTTTTTACAGAATGGCAATTCATATTCCAATTCAAACTCTCTCAACAGGAACAAGAATTCGACATTTAATGCTGATTTCCGTTTGGAGTGGAAGCCGGATTCAATGACGAATATCATCTTCCGTCCGAACTTCTCTTATGGGAAGACGGATAATTCTTCCAGTTCCTTGTCGGGAACCTTCAATGTGGATCCTTACAGTCTGGTTACTAACCCGAATGACTATCTTGATTTTGATGTGATAAATAATGAAGACCCGTTGAAGGATATTCGTGTGAATGCTACAAACACGGGTTCACTTTCCGATAGCAAGACCGTTTCAACGGATGCTACGTTGCAGATCAATCGCAAACTGAATGATAAGGGACGTAATGTTACATTCCGCGGACGCTTCGGTTATGGAGATAATGACAATAACCAGTATACGGAGTCGATGACACGTTATTATCAGATTCCTACGAACCCGGACTCTACGTTGATCCGTAACCAGTACATCACTACGCCGACGAATAATTATAGTTATAGTGCACAGGTTACGTATAGTGAACCGATTGCACGGGCTACTTTCCTGCAATTCAGTTATCAGTTCCAGTATAAGTACAGTGAGAGTGACAAGACGACTTTCGACTTATACAAGATCAATCCGGAGTGGGGAATTGGCGACCCGTTGCCAGTGGGCTATCAGAATCATGCGGTAGATAGTTTAGGTAAGTATGCCGAGTACAGATACTACAACCATGATGCTTCTGTATCCTTGCGTTTCATCCGTGAGAAGTACCAGTTGAGTACCGGTGTTTCTTTCCAACCGCAGAACTCAAAACTGTCTTATAAGAAAGGAGACTATATGATTGATACGACGCGTTCGGTATTCAACTTTGCTCCGAATATCGATTTCCGTTACCGTTTCTCGAAAGTAAGCCAGTTGCGCTTCAACTATCGTGGACGTACCGGCCAGCCCAGCATGGAGAACTTGTTGCCGATTGTAGACAACTCTAATCCGCTGAATATCCGTGTCGGTAATCCGGGTTTGAAACCTTCGTTCACGCACTCTATGCGTTTGTTCTACAATACGTATAATGCAGAACTCCAGCGGGGTATCATGACTCATGCCAGCTTCTCGGCTACGCAGAACAGCATCAGTAACAGTACCGAATACGATGATCAAACCGGTGCGCGTACTACTACACCGAAGAATATCAATGGTAACTGGAGTGCTTTCGGTATGTTTGGTTTCAATACCGCATTGAAGAATAAGAAGTACACTATCAACTCATTCACCAATGTCAATTACCAGAATAATGTGGCATTTTTATATAATCAGGATACCAAAGTGGATGATAAGAATAAGACAACAGGGTTGACGTTGAGTGAGCGCTTGAATGGTGCTTACCGTAACGATTGGTTCGAATTCGGCCTGAATGGTTCTATCTCTTATACTGCTGAGCGTAGTAAACTGCGTCCAGAGAATAATCAGGAACCTTACACGTTCTCTTATGGTGCCAATACTCAGTTGATGGCTCCCTGGAACATGACTTTCACTACTAATATTGCTAATCAGAGCCGTCGTGGTTATACAGATGCCAGTATGAACCGTAATGAATTGATCTGGAATGCACAGCTTTCGCAAACCTTCCTGAAAGGCGCGGCTACTATCAGCCTTGAACTCTATGACATTTTGAAACAGCAAAGTAACATTAGCCGTTCATTGACAGCAGATGGCCGTTCGGTTTCCGAATATAATGGTATCAATAGTTATTGCATGGTACACTTCATCTATCGTCTGAATATCTTCGGTAGCAAGGCTGCCCGTGAAAAGATGCAGGGTAGAGGTGGATTCGGTGGTCATGGAGGTCCCGGCGGACCTGGTGGTCGTCCCGGTGGTTTTGGTGGCGGACGTCGTTTCTAAAGTTTCCTAACCAGTTTTTGGGATAAGTTTCCCCTTCCATTCGCTTTCGCTGAAAGAGATGGAAGGGGATTCTGTTTTTTAGCGTTTCCCTACACTGAAACAAAAGCCTACATGAAATTCGATTCCTATGTTGCGAGGGGAGACAAGTGTCTGGTTTTCCTGGATGGAATATTTGAAAATGTCTTTAGGAAATTCTTTATCAATGGGAAGAAAACCGTATTCGGCACCGATACCGGCAAAAAGTTGTTTGTATTTGAAATCTGCTCCAAGACTTAAACCGATGTCCAGGCGTTTCAGTCCATCGTTTTTATCGAATGTCTTATGCGTTGTTTTACCTTCCATCAATCTGTTATCTCCACCAGATGTGAGGTCGTCGGAGTCGATTTTTTCCTGGCTGGCAAGTATCCAGTTCACTTTGCTTTTTCCGCCAATTCCATAAGCGATGTATGGACCTCCGCTGAATTGAAATCCGCAGTTGTTATTCAAAGGCAGATATGCGGCAACTTTGATGGGAACTTGTAAATAGATTCCGTTTATTTTAGAATCAATCCCCAATACCATGTAGGTTTGTTTGCCTTCCTCATTAGTGCCAAGGGCTGTTATTCCTTCGTCAACAGAGTAGCTTCTGTTCAGGAACTGTAGCCCTGTTTGCATGGACCAAGTCTTGTCAATAGGTAGCTCAACACCTACTCCGAAACGATATCCAAAGTTAGCATTGTAATTTTCATTCTTGGTGATGCCGGTCAACCCAGTGCCGCCTTGTATGTTGATTTTTACTTGCGAATGACAGATAGTAGTTGACAAACCCAATAAGAGGGCGATTAAAAGCTGCTTTTTCATATTTCATAGTATTAGTGTGTAATTATGCAAATATATGTAAATACTTTAAATTCAATCTCTTTTTTCTTATAAAAAAACAGGAATTCTTTTATTTTCTCTATATTTGCTTTTGTGATTGACTGGAACTATATACTCAACCAAGTAGCTACCGTCGCCTTTGATATTATTTACTTTGGCGCTATCATCGGAACAATTGTTGTCATTATCCTCGACAATCGTAATCCGGTGAAGACGCTTGCATGGATACTGGTATTGATGTTCCTGCCTGTTGTGGGGTTAGTCTTCTATTTCTTTTTCGGACGAAGCCGCAGGCGGGAGCGCATCATAGGGCAGAAGATTTATAACCGTCTGCTGAATAAACCGATGGTGGAGTATCTGGCGCAGGATGCCACTACTTTGCCAATGGCTTACAGTCGGCTTATTTCCCTGTTCCGCAACACGACCCAGGCATTCCCTTTCGACGGTAACCGTATCGAAATCTATACCAATGGCGGCTCTATGCTGCAATCCTTGTTGAGGGAACTGCAGAATGCCCGGCAACATATCCATATTGAATTTTATATCTTTGAAGATGATGCTATCGGACGTATGGTACGCGATGTATTGGTGGAGAAAGCGCGGGCAGGCGTTGAAGTGCGTCTTATCTATGACGATGTAGGATGCTGGCATGTGCCCAACCGGTTCTATGATGAGATGCTTTCGGCAGGCATTGAAGTGCGTAGTTTCCTGAAAGTACGTTTCCCGCTGTTCACTAGTAAGGTGAACTACCGTAATCACCGTAAGATTGTGGTGATTGACGGGCGTGTGGGATTTATAGGCGGAATGAATCTGGCAGAACGCTATATGCGTGGTTTCTCATGGGGTATCTGGCGTGATACCCATCTTTTACTGGAAGGTAAAGCCGTGCATGGTCTGCAGACTGCTTTCCTGCTCGACTGGTATTTTGTTGACCGTACTTTGATCAGTGCTTCCCGTTACTTTCCGAAGATGGAAGCGACCGGCACTTCTTTGGTGCAGATTGTGACGAGTGACCCCATTGGTCCCTGGAAAGAGATTATGCAAGGATTGAGTATGGCAATTTCCGGTGCAAAGAAATACTTCTATATACAGACTCCTTATTTTCTGCCTACGGAACAGATTTTGGCCGCTATGCAAACTGCGGCATTGGCAGGAGTGGATGTACGTCTGATGTTGCCAATGCGTGCGGATAATCGTCTGACGCATTTGGGTTCCTGTTCGTATCTGGCAGATATATTGCAAGCGGGTGTAAAAATCTATTTCTATAAAAAAGGCTTCTTGCATTCCAAGCTGATGGTATCAGATGATGAGCTTTCCACTGTTGGTTCTACCAATGTGGACTTTCGTAGCTTTGAGCATAATTTTGAAGTGAATGCTTTCATTTATGATACGGAAACGGCATTGCAAATGCGGGAGATCTTTCTTCAGGATCAGCGCGACTGTGTACAAGTCTTCCTTAAAAACTGGGTGAAGCGTCCTTGGTGGCGGAAAGCTGCCGAGAGTGTGGTGCGCTTGATGGCACCGCTTTTATAATGAAGAATGAAGAACGAAAAATGAAGAATTACCATGCGGCATCATTGCGCAGCTAATTCTTCATTTTTCGTTCTTCATTTAAATATCGAGAAGTTTACACTTCCGTATACCCGCCGTTCCACAAAGTTCGGATGATTCTCAAAGTTGTTTTTCTTGCCGTGTTCCAATACAAACAGACCTCCTTCTTTCAGCAGATTATTTTCAAAAATAAGATTGGGAAGGGTTTCCAGTCCTTGCAATTCATACGGAGGATCGGCAAAGATGAAATCGAACTGCTCGCGTCCCCCTTTGATGAACTTGAATACATCGCCACGGATGGGGATACAAGTATCATCCTTCACTTCCTGCATGATTTTGCAAATGAAAGCGTGGTGATCCCGGTCTTTTTCAACGCTGATTACACGATTGCAACCGCGTGATACCAGTTCTATACTGATGCTGCCTGTGCCTGCAAAGAGGTCGAGGGCAGATACACCATCTTCAAAATCCAGATAGTTGGCAAGTACATTAAATAGATTCTCTTTGGCAAAGTCTGTTGTGGGACGTGCCTTGAAGGTACGAGGTACGTCAAATCTTCTTCTTTTATATATTCCGCTGATTACTCGCATAGGGTTATGGCTTGTAGGTCGAGGTTAGTGGCAGGGTTCATGACGAATACCTGCCGGATGAATTTTCGTAGTTCACTGAGCAAAGTTTCTTTGTCGAACAACTCACCGGTAAGATGTAGTTCGTCGCGTTCTTGTTCGAAACCGAGCTGTTTCCATATATATAATAGGTAATAGATACGGTCTGCTGTCTGTTTGCACTCAAAAGAGTTGGCAAGGAGCAGGTGATTGCGGTCGTAGCAATATAGTTCGGCAGCATCTTTCCGCAGGTGCACATACATTTTCCGATTGTTTCCCAAGCGGCTTTTACTGGAGAAGTGTTCAATGAATGAACTTGCTTGTGAATAAAACCTCACATTAGGATATTGTTCGCAAAGAAACGAACGGGCACTTTTGTCCATGCTGAACAGTACTACGGTATTATTTTTCCGTAGAATGTTGTATTGTATAACTTCGTTCTCCCGTTTAGGATGGTTATGATAAAAGAGCATTTCTGTTTGTTCATCCTCGAAAAACTCCAACGGTACAAGGGTAAAGCGTTTACCTGCCATGAGTATATTTACCCGGCGGTAAGGATGTTTTAACCATTCCACTTCGCGGAAAGTCTGTTTCAGGTTGGCTGTGAGGGAGAGTGATTCTTCTACTTTACGGTCAAAGAAAAAGAGCTCATTTTCATTGAGAGGGTTGAATACAGAAAAAGAAAATCCATCCGCACTGAGGCGGATGGATAACGTATATTGTTCCGATTTACTAAAGTCAATCGTTTCTATCATACAGAGTTGAGGATAGGAATTATTCCCAGTTACCTGCGTTATTGTTAGCAGTTTCCAAGCTACCGATCATCAGACCGCAATATTTACCCAACTTGGTTTGTACGTCCTTCATGTTAGCAATTTCTTGCTTGTCCAGACCACCCAAGTAAGTTTCATACGGAGTCTTAACTTCGAGCAGACAGAAAGGAGCACCGGATTTAGCAGTATCATTTCTGATAGCCATTTCGAACTGTGCACCACCACCGTAAGGAACATATCTCATAGAGTCAGCATTGAAACCTTTTGGGAATATAGTATCAAGTACAGCAACCCACAAAGTATCACGTTTGAAGTTTTCCAGACCTGCCTTCTTTACTTCATCATATTTTCCTGTTTTCTTTGCTTTGTTGATGATAGCAATAGCTTTCTTTTCTGTCATACCGTCTTCCAACTGCTTATCATTCAATTCACCTTCTTTGTAGATGAAAGGCAACTTCTGGTTTTTAACAAAGTTGATCAAAGTGTCGAAACTTGCCGTGTACTGTTGGTGGTTCAAGTTACGGTACTCCTGCTGTGCTTTACGGATGTCCATTAAACGGGCAATAACTGCCTTCTCTCTGTGCTTTTTTGCCTTTTCGAAATTAATAGGACCCATAATGCTGGTATAGCAGATGTAGATCAGTACCACTGCACACAAGCCTAAAATGACATTAAATACTGTTTTCATGATAAATATGTTTTTTAGTTGTTATATTCGTACCGCAAAAATAAAATAAATAATTCTAATGGCGATAGTTCCTGTAACTTTTTTCTATTACAAAAATGATAAATAACTATTTAGAAACGCAAATTAAGGAAAATTTTCCTTATGAACCAACTTTTGAGCAAGAAATAGTACTAAAATCATTGGCTACCTTCTTGCTATCTCCCCGTAACGATGCGGTTTTTGTACTGCGTGGATACGCTGGTACGGGAAAAACTTCACTGGTTGGAGCATTGGTACGGACATTGGATAAGTTGCAACAGAAGTCAATTCTGCTGGCTCCTACAGGGCGGGCGGCGAAAGTCTTTTCTGCTTATGCGGGGCATCCGGCGTTTACTATTCACAAAAAGATTTACCGTCAGCAATCTTTCTCCAACGAGGTGAGTAACTTCTCGGTGAATGATAATTTGACTACACATACCTTATATATAGTGGATGAGGCTTCGATGATTTCGAACGAGGGCTTATCCGGTGCTGTGTTCGGTACAGGGCGTTTGCTGGACGATCTGATACAGTTTGTTTACTCCGGTACAGGATGCCGTCTGGTGTTGATGGGCGATACAGCGCAGCTTCCTCCGGTGGGTGAGGAGCAGAGCCCTGCCTTATTTGCCGAGGCACTGAAAGGATATGGACTGGAAGTGATAGAGGTCGATTTGACGCAAGTAGTGCGTCAGGTGCAGGACTCCGGTATTTTGTGGAATGCTACCCGGTTGCGCCAACTTATAGCCGAAGATGCCTGTGAAAGTTTGCCAAAGATAAAGGTGTCGGGGTTTGCTGATATAAAAGTAGTTCCGGGCGACGAACTGATAGATACGCTGAGTACTTGTTACGACCGTGACGGGATGGATGAGACCATTGTCGTATGCCGTTCCAATAAGCGGGCGAATATCTACAATAATGGTATACGTGCGCAAATCCTTTGGCGGGAGGATGAATTGAATACAGGTGACTTGCTGATGGTGGCAAAGAATAATTACTACTGGACGGAGAAAAGTAAAGAAATGGATTTCATAGCCAATGGTGAAATAGCTGTTCTTCGCCGCCTACGCCGTACACGTGAATTATATGGTTTCCGTTTTGCGGAAGTCCTACTCTCTTTTCCTGATTACGGGGACTTTGAACTGGAAGTTAATCTGCTGCTGGATACCTTGCATACTGATGCGCCAGCCTTGCCAAAGGCAGACAATGATCGGCTTTTCTATGCCGTACTTGAAGATTACGCTGATATTTCCATGAAGCGCGATAGGATGAAAAAGATGAAGGCGGACCCGCATTATAATGCCTTGCAAGTGAAGTATGCCTATGCCGTTACTTGCCACAAAGCGCAGGGTGGGCAATGGAAGAATGTATTTCTCGATCAGGGATATATGACGGATGAGTATCTGACACCGGATTATTTCCGCTGGTTATATACAGCTTTTACCCGTGCTACAGGTACTTTGTATCTAGTGAATTACCCGAAAGAACAAATCGTATAAATAGCTGGGATTAAAAAAATATCTGTTCGCATGCAGTAATTAACTATTTACTGCATTTTCATTATACGAATCCGATATAAAAAGACTAAAACAATGAAACACATCTATTCTATTCTAATGTTGATTTCACTCTTGTTTGTGGGTACTGCATGCGAGGATGATTATCGTGATATGGTATTTTTTACGGGAGATGCGCCTATTTACCAGATTGGGACTTGTGATAACCTGATCGGTTCCGTAAATCTCTATTTGAGTAAGCCGGAAGGCATTATTGTTGGTGTGGATGGTGGAGACGCTAACTATTCCATAGTGAACGGTGACGATGCCATAGTAACTGCTGCTTTTGTAAAAAGTGAAAGTGGGTACCAGCGTATACAGATTATTCCTAAAGCCGAAGGTGAGACGGGAATTACGGTAAGAGATGGTAGTGGTTCTTCAACTTTACTGAGAGTGAAAGTAGATGAATGTCTGAAATTGATTTGGTCTAAAAAGAAAGACGGTATCGTGGTTACCGGAGAAGCTACAGAAGAACAAAAGAAGAATATTGCGGATGCATTCACTGACTTCTTTACCGTAAAGGTGGGAGGACGTTATGAGATGATACCGGATAATGAATCTGAAATGTGGGAAAAAGGAACTTTACGTGTTCGTCCGGATGATTCTGCTATTGCTCCTATGATAGGGCGATACGAAAGAGGGCCGGTTGTTGACGGTGAAGTGGAACGTTTAGGCCTGTTATTTAAGTACAATGATGAAGAGCATTTTTATACTTTCAATGGTCCTGATTTGACCAGAATGTCTGTAATGGAATATATGGACTTTTGGGAAGACGTTACTGAAGTCTGTCCGGTAGAAGTTCCGGTAGGATGTAAAGTTTACCATGTGGAACGTTTGAGCCCATACAATCAGAGTATAAATAATTGAAAAAGATATACTAATCTAACCTTTTTTGTCAAGAGAGAATTTATGTTTGTTTAACGGGACGGGAGGGCTTCGGCTTTCCCGTTTCTATTTTCTGCAACCAGATGGTGTGTTACCCTTAAACGGATGATGTGTTTTCTCCAAACAGATGGTTTATTTGGGGGGATTACATCGTTTGTTTTAGTTCATTATATAGTATGTTATCATGTAAAACATACTATCTTAAGTCATTTCACTTCTATAGATACAAAAAAGAGGAGAAACATTCGCTTCTCCTCTTTACTATATATCTTCCCGAAACTAAATCAGGATTGCATTGACAAAGATACGACATCAAGATGTTAAAGTCAAGTCTTTTGCCAGTTATTTACTTGCACAGGCAAATAATAATTCGCCTGCCTTCATAAGTCAATTATTAAATTCCGGCAAGTTCCAGCACCTTTTCTATTGCTGCATTCAGTCCGTCAACATTCTTTCCACCTGCTGTTGCAAAGTGAGGTTGGCCACCGCCGCCGCCTTGTATCAGCTTGGCAGCTTCTTTCACCAAGTTTCCGGCTTTCAATCCGCCAGCTACGAGGTTGTCACTCAACATTACTGTCAGCATAGGTTTTCCTTCATTGATCGTTCCGGCAACGAAACACAGGTTTTCTGTAATCTCGCCACGTAGTTGGAATGCAATATTCTTAATACTTTCTGCAGGTATCGGAGCACAAATCTTAATTACTTTTATGCCGTGGATTTCTTGCATGTTTTTCAGCAGTCTTTCCTTTATCTGTGCCTCTTTCTCCCTCATGAAGTCTTCCATCTGTTTTTTTAATCCGGCATTCTCTTCAATGTACTTGCGGATGGTTCCGGCCAAGTCGGGTGCATTGTTGAAGAGGGCTTTCAAGTCGCGTATTGTATCTTCGATGGTGTCCATCAATTCCTCTACGCGTGCACCTGTGTAAGCTTCGATACGGCGTACGCCGGCGGCAACAGAGCTTTCAGATACAATCTTTATCATGCCGATGTTTCCGGTAGCGGCAACGTGTGTACCTCCACAGAACTCAACGGATGAACCAAACTGAATAACACGTACATGGTCGCCGTACTTTTCACCGAACAAGGCAATAGCACCCAGTTCCTTGGCATCTTCAATAGGAATATTGCGGTATTCCTTCAAAGGTATGTTGGCACGGATTTTTGCATTCACCAGATGCTCTACCTGGCGGATTTCTTCGTCTGTCACTTTCTGGAAGTGAGAGAAGTCGAAACGCAGTGAGTCGGGGCTTACTAAAGAACCCTTTTGCTCTACATGCTCGCCCAGTACTTCGCGGAGTGCAGAGTCCAGCAAGTGGGTAGCCGAGTGATTGGCTGCACAGGCAGCACGTTTGTCGGTATCTACGCAAGCCATCATCGGAGCTTCCGGATGTGCGGGCAATTTCTTAGTGATATGTATCGGAAGGTTATTTTCCTTCTTTGTATCAATTACTTCAATCGTTTCGAATTCGCTGACTAATACACCAGTATCACCTACCTGGCCACCGCTTTCGGCATAGAACGGGGTATAGTCCAGTACAATCTGATACAGTGTCTGGTTTTTCTGTTTTACTTGACGGTAACGAAGGATACTTGTTTCATATTCCGTATAGTCGTAACCTACAAATTCAGTAGTTCCTTCTTTCAGTGTAATCCAGTCACCGGTTTCTATGGCAGCGGCATTGCGGGCACGTTGCTTCTGCTGTTGCATCTCGGTGTCGAACTCCTTGATGTCGGCAGTCATACCGTTTTCACGAAGAATCAGTTCCGTCAGGTCGAGCGGGAAACCGAAAGTATCATATAAGGTAAAGGCATCCTTACCGCTGATTTCTGTCTTTCCGGCAGCTTTGGCGTCAGCCATCGTCTTGTCCAGCAAGCGGATACCGGTTTCCAATGTGCGGAGGAAGGAGTCTTCTTCTTCTTTAATAACTTTGCTGATCAGTTCTCTCTGTGCTTCCAGTTCCGGATAAGCCTCACCCATGTTTTCAATCAGAACCGGGAGCAGTTTATACATGAATGCCTGTCTCTGTCCCAGGAATGTATAACCGTAACGAACTGCGCGGCGCAGGATACGGCGGATTACATAACCTGCCTTTGCATTCGAGGGCAACTGCCCGTCTGTAATAGAGAAAGCGATTGTACGGATATGGTCGGCAATCACACGCATGGCGATGTCTTGTTGGTTGTCTTTGCCATAGGCAGTGCCTGCCATATCAGCGATGGCTTTCAATATCGGCTGGAATACGTCCGTATCATAGTTTGAAGTCTTGCCTTGTAACGTGCGTACCAAGCGTTCAAAGCCCATACCCGTGTCGATAACTTTAGCGGGAAGTCCTTCCAGACTTCCATCGGCTTTACGGTTGAATTGCATGAACACGAGGTTCCAGATTTCAATAACCTGCGGATGATCCTTGTTCACCAATTGGCTACCCGGAACTTTGGCTTTCTCTTCTTCCGGACGTGAGTCTATATGTATCTCGGAACACGGACCACACGGACCTGTATCGCCCATCTCCCAGAAGTTATCATGCTTGTTACCGTTGAGGATATGATCTTTCGGAAGGTGTTGTTCCCAAAAGGCGGCAGCTTCATTGTCCCGTTCCAATCCTTCTTCAGGGCTGCCTTCGAATACGGTGGCATAAAGGTTCTTCGGATCTATCTTCAGAACATCTACCAGATATTCCCATGCCCAGTCGATAGCCTCTTTCTTAAAGTAGTCGCCGAACGACCAGTTACCCAGCATCTCGAACATGGTGTGGTGGTACGTGTCGTGTCCCACTTCCTCCAGGTCATTATGTTTTCCGCTAACGCGCAGACATTTCTGCGAGTCCGCGACTCTTTTATATTTCGCAGGGTGGTTGCCCAAAATAATATCTTTAAACTGGTTCATCCCCGCATTGGTAAACATCAGTGTCGGGTCATCTTTAATTACCATCGGAGCCGAGGGCACTATCTGGTGGCCTTTGCTCTCGAAGAAACTCTTGAATGAGTTACGGATTTCATTTGCAGTCAACATATTCTTTTATTTATCTTAATCTGTTACTATCTTCTGTTCGCTATTATCTACTAACTACTTGCTACTTAGTATTAATATTCTTGAAAAAACTGTGCAAAGATAGCTTGTTTTTATTACTTTTGCCGTATTAATGAGCGAAATATTTCCAAAAGATGCGCAAAGTTTACTACATTTATAATCCACAGACGCAGACTTATGACCGTATTTACCCTACTGTCCGGCAACGGATGGTGAGTCTCCTGCGCCGTTTGTTTATCGGCATGGGCTTTGGGGCAGGTAGTTTTATAATTCTGCTGATTATTTTCGGTTCACCTTCGGAGAAAGAGTTGAGGAAGGAAAATAGCCAACTTTTAGCGCAGTATAATGTGCTTTCCCGTCGTCTGGATGAGGCAATGGGAGTGTTACAGGATGTGCAGCAGCGTGATGATAACCTGTATCGGGTTATATTTGCAGCTGACCCCATACCTTCGGCTATCCGCCAGGCTGGGTATGGCGGCACTAACCGTTATGAACACTTGATGGATATGGCAAACTCCGATCTGGTAGTGAATACAACTCAGAAGATGGATATGCTCAGCAAGCAACTTTATATCCAGTCGCGTTCCTTCGATGATGTGGTGGATATGTGTAAGAGCCATGACGAAATGTTGCGTTGTATCCCCGCCATCCAGCCTGTTTCCAATAAAGATCTTCGCAAAACAGCTTCCGGCTACGGAACGCGTATCGATCCTATCTACGGGACTACAAAATTCCATGCAGGTATGGATTTCTCGGCACCTTTGGGTACGGATGTTTATGCCACAGGAGATGGTACGGTGATACAGATGGGATGGCAAACCGGGTATGGTAACCGGATTGTGGTAGACCATGGATTTGGTTATCAGACTGTATACGCGCATTTGCGTGATTTCCGTACTAAGGTCGGAAAGAAGGTGGTACGCGGTGAAGTCATTGGTGGGGTAGGCAGTACGGGAAAGAGTACAGGGCCTCACTTGCATTATGAAGTTCATGTAAAAGGGCAGGTAGTTAACCCTGTCAACTATTACTTTATGGACTTGAGTGCTGAGGATTACGACCGGATGATACAGATTGCTGCCAACCATGGTAAAGTCCTCGATTAAGCTGCTATGGATAAAGACCTGAAATTATATTATTCCATCAGTGAGGTAGCCCAGATGTTCGATGTGAACGAGTCCTTGCTTCGTTTCTGGGAGAAAGAGTTTCCACAACTCTCTCCGAAGAAGGGAAGCCGTGGAGTGCGGCAATATCGCAAAGAGGATATTGAAACTGTGAAGCTGATCTATCATCTGGTGAAGGAACGGGGAATGACATTACCCGGTGCCCGCCAGCGAATGAAGGACAATAAAGAAACCACTCTTCGTAACTTTGAAATTGTAGACCGCTTGAAGACGATCCGTGAAGAGCTTCTTAGCATGAAGAAAGCTCTTGACGGATTTACTTATGAGCAAGTAGACGAACTTAAAAGAGCTTCAAGGGAAGGAGATGAGTAAAACTATTCAGTTACAGCTTCCAACAATTTTATCTCATGATTGGCATCATTCGTGTTACAGGTTCCATTGAATTTAGCTTGTGATTCTATTTCCAATTTTGTGGTATAGATATTGCCTTGCATCACACAGTTGGCTTTCAGGGTGAGTTCTTCCTTCACGTATGCATCACCGATGATAGTTCCGTGAAGGCAAGCGTGTGTACAAGACAGGTTGCCGTGTATTTTTCCTTCCGGACCAATAACTATTTTCCCGGTACACCGGATATTTCCTTCTACAGTTCCGTCGATACGCATATCTCCATCAATGGAACAATCACCTTTAATTAAACTTTGACTGGAAAGCGTGGTTAATTTATTGCTTACCTTGTCTTCTATTCCTTTTTTTGAGTTAAACATACTAGTGTGCTTTTATAGTTTTTATCCTTCTACACGGGTTACTTGCTTGATGTTCTGTATCTGTTTCAGATTATTGCAGATGGTTTTCACATCATCCACATCATGTACGTACAATTGGATGTTTCCTTCAAAAATGCCGTCTGTTGTTTCAATGGACAACTTGCGGATATTTACATTCAGCTGACGCGAGATAACCTGTGTTACTTCGTTCAGTAATCCCATGGCGTCTATACCTTTTATATATATATTCACCAGGAAAGAGAGTTCCTTATGGGTATCCCACTCTGTGGCCAGAATACGGTTTCCGTAACTACTCTTCAAACGTGCGGCGACGGGGCACTGGCGTTTGTGGATAATGATACGGTCGTTTTCGTCCATATATCCCAGTACATCGTCACCCGGAATGGGGTGGCAACATTCTGCCATGATATAATTCTTCTGGATATTCTCTTCCGTCAGTTTCAGGATTTGCTTTGTATTGATTTTCTCCTTTTCTTGCAGTGGTTTTTCTTCAATCGGCTCTTTGTTGTCCTTGTTACCGCCGAACGAGAAGGTGAGGAACTTTTTCCAGTTGGTTCCCTGTTTCTCTTTCAGGGCATTTTTATCCAGGTCGCCCAATACGATCTTTTTGTTGCCGATGGCTATAAGAAATTCGTCCCGGTTCTTCATATTATGGACTTTCACCAACTTGTCTATCAACAGGTCGTCCAGTCGTAGCTCTTCTTTTTTGAAGAATTCATTCAGAAGGGTTTCACCTTCTTTTTGGCAGCTCCTTTGCTCTTTGCGCAGGATGGCAGCTATCTTTGCGCGGGCACGGGCTGTAGTGGCAAATACTTCCCATTCTGGCTGTACCCGTTGTGATTTGGATGTCAGCACTTCCACTTGATCGCCACTTTGCAATTTATGGCTGAGTGGGACAAGTTTATGGTTTACTTTCGCGCCGATACAATGACTGCCTATATCTGTATGTAAGGAAAATGCAAAGTCCAATGCTGTAGAATTCTGTGGCATAGTCTTAATCTCACCTTTCGGGGTGAATACAAAGATTTCCGATGCAAACAGGTTCAATTTGATAGTGTCGAGGAAATCAATGGCATCCGGCTGCGGATCATCAAGAATTTCCTTGATGGTACGTAGCCATTTATCCAGCTCGCCCTCATCCTCGCTACCACCACCTTCTTTGTATTTCCAATGTGCGGCAAAACCCTGTTCGGCTACGTCATTCATGCGCTCGCTACGGATTTGTACTTCTATCCACTGTCCATTATTACCCATGAGGGTAACGTGTAAAGCTTGATAGCCGTTTGCTTTGGGGTGACTTACCCAGTCGCGCAGACGGTCGGGGTGGGGCTTGTATATTTTAGAAATAGAGACGTAGATATCGAAACAGTCATTCAACTCTTCGTCCGCGTTACGCGGTTCAAAAATAATGCGTACGGCAAGCAAGTCATAGATTTCTTCGAATGGTACATGCTTGGTCTGCATTTTGTTCCATATGGAATAAATGGATTTGACGCGTGCCAGGATGCGATATTTCAGTCCCATCTTGTCCATCTGTGCGCGTATCGGAGCTGTGAATTCTTTGAATACTTTGTCACGCTCGGTAGCCGTAGCTGCCAGCTTGTTTTCTATTTCTTGATATTCCTCAGGGTGTTCGTACCTGAAACTCAGGTTTTCCAGTTCGGTCTTTATCTTATAAAGTCCTAAACGGTTGGCGAGGGGAGCATATATATATAAAGTTTCACCTGCAATTTTGAATTGCTTATTTGGAAGCATGGAACCCAGCGTACGCATATTATGCAGGCGGTCCGCTATTTTAATAAGGATCACACGTATATCATCGGACATCGTCAACAGCAACTTTTTGAAGTTCTCTGCCTGTGCCGAAGCCCGGTCACCGAAGATACCACCGGATATTTTGGTCAGTCCGTCTACAATCTGGGCGATTTTCGGACCGAATATATTCTCTATGTCCTCTACAGTATAGTCTGTATCTTCTACCACATCGTGTAGTAATGCAGCACAAATGGATGTAGACCCCAGACCTATTTCGGTGCAAACAATCTGTGCCACAGCCAAGGGATGCATAATGTAGGGCTCGCCTGAGCGGCGTTTGATGCCCTTATGTGCCTGGTTGGCAAAATTGAATGCCTTTGTTATAATTTCAATGCGTTTACGGTGCTTGGTTGCCAAATAGTCGTTTAACAGTTGCTGGAAAGCCTGTTCAATCATTTCCTCTTCGACTTTTTCTTTATCTTTCTGGTTCACATTCTCTTCCATATCCCTGTCTCCTTTCTTCTATTGCTGCAAAAATAAGCAAATTTCAACACCGTGCAAGCGTTTGTGCTCTTATTTATATATCTTCAATTGCTTTCCGGCGGAAATTTTGGTGTTATGCAATCCATTCCAACTTTGAAGTTGTTTTACGGTGACTCCATAGCGGCGTGCAATAGTACCCAATGTTTCGCCATTTCGTATTTTATGATAAGTCAGATTTCCACTGCCGGTTGTAGCGCGTCTTGCTGTAGAACGGGGCTCGGAGATGGCTACGGTCCTACGGTTTTTGAATAATTCATTCGCACGGTGGGCATAGATAGTATCCTGGCTGTCGATAAATGTACTGATGTAATTCATAGGCAGACGAAGGGTTTGTGTCTTGCTTTCACCGGGAATTATATTCTTCTTATACTGAGGATTAAGGCTTTTGATTTCTTCCATGCTAACGCCACAGATATCAGCAAGCTGTTCGAAATGTAAGTTTTTTGTTACTTGTATAGTATCTGTAGCATCGGGGATATTAGTTTCCATGGGACAGATGTTGTGCTTGCAATAGTAAGTCATCACATAATTGGCGGCAATGAACGCAGGCACATACCCGCGGGTCTCTTTGGGCAGGAAATTATAGATTTCCCAGTAATCGGTTTTACCTCCGGCGCGGCGGATTGCTTTGTTTATAGTACCTGGTCCGCAATTGTAAGCGGCGATCACCAGATTCCAGTCTTGATAAATGGCGTACAGGTCTTTCAGGTAGCGGGCAGCTGCCCATGTGGCCTTGATAGGATCACAACGTTCGTCAATAAGACTGTTGCTTTCCAATCCGTACATCTTTCCGGTAGCCAGCATGAACTGCCACAAACCGGAAGCGCCTACACGGGATCTGGCAGAAGGGTTCAGCGCAGATTCAATGATAGGCAAGTATCTGAGTTCGAGCGGTAATCCATAGGCATCGAGTGCTTCTTCGAAGATGGGCATATAAAAGTTGCAGGCGCTCAACATGAATGATACGTTATTACGTAAACGTCCTGTGTACATGTCGATGAATTTACGTACAATCTCATTATAAGGCATTTCCATTACAGCAGGAATGCGGCTGAGGCGGTCGATATAAACAGAGTCACTAAAGAGTGGGTTCTCTGTGGAGGTACTGCAATCTTTACCTAAATCAATGTAATTTTTGGCTTTCCAGTCATTGAGCAGGCTGTCCAGCGGATAAGTCATACTTTGGGGGAGTTCAATGCTTTCCTGACGTTCTGTTCCGTTGTCACGGATCACTACTTCTACACTTTCCTGAGCTTGCGCCTGGAAGGCGAAAAGTGATAGACAAAACAGAAACGGAGTAGCGATAAACTTCTTCATATTTACAGATTTATTCTTCATGTGTGATTATTCTTTGGTATAGCTTAATTCATTAAAAACGGAAACTACATTGCACTCCGACAGATTTGTTGGAGCTGCCTATACTGTATTGGCTGTTGATTACGGCAGGTTCTACCCGCATACTTAGGTCGGGGGTTATATCGAAATTAGACAGTTCCGCATCTACATAGGCATCAATAACTGATATCAGGTAAACGCCGATGAAAGCAAAAATACTCAGGTCACGATAGCGCCTGTACGTATCCTTTCGCTTTCGGAGGGTTTCTGTTATCTGCGTTTTGGGGGTTCTGTCCAAATATCCGGGTGGCAAAAGATCATGAATACTGTTGGCTTCCCAGTTGCCAAGAGCGGCATCTTTATAGGCTTGCATGTAGTCTTTATACATCTTGTTGTTCCAGGTTAGCGCATAAGCACATCCAGCAAATCCACCATATATAATAGGTAACTTCCAGTATTTACGGTTATAGATTTGTCCGCCACCGGGGATAACCAAGGCGAGCCATGTTGCCTTGGTCGGGTTGGGGATAAATACTTTCTTGTTAAGTGCCCCGTTTATACTGTCTGTTGGTGTAGGAGACACTTGTGGGGTAGTACTGGAAGTCATTTCCAGCAGACGCTTTTTATTTTCGGCAGCAATGCTGTCGGCTAAGGCAATGCTGTCAGCAGCCGAAACCCGTTGCAGGGCAGATTCTGTTTGTGCATTCAGGCTGTCCAGAGCTACTTGTGGCAGTCTTTTTAGTGAGTCTGCATGCTCCAATTGCTGCCGTTTGGCAGCGGCACGCGGACGATTCTGCCCATACATAGCAATCCCTGCCGTCTGCACGAAGCAAAGCAGCAGGGCGATACACCATTGATATGTTTTTGTTCCTTTCGTCATTTATTTTTTAAGAGTATCGAGTATGCCGATAATACGTTCTAAATCTTCTTCGTTATTGAACGGGATACTGATTTTACCTTTTCCTTTTTCCGAACAGGTCAGCTGCACTTTGGTGCTGAAGAAGCCCGAAAGCTGTTGTTTCAGCATGTTGAATTCTTCCGGCAGTTTGGCACGTTTGGGAGCGATTTTGCGTCCACCGCTTTTCACGGCTTCGCCTTCACTCAGGGATTTTACTATTTCTTCCACCTTACGTACGGAATATCCGTGCTCGATGATTTCTTCGAATATCTTCACTTGCAACTTCGGATCACCCAATGTTACAAGCGCACGGGCATGTCCCATGTCTATCTGCTTGTTCTGCAACGCCATCTGAATGGGGGCGGGCAGTTTCAATAAACGCAGGTAGTTGGCAATTGTTGTACGTTTTTTACCGACACGTTCGCTAAGGCGTTCTTGTGTGAGCCCGTATTGTTCCAACAGATGTTGGTAGGCAAGGGCTATTTCCACAGAGTTCAAGTCTTCACGTTGTATATTCTCGATAAGCGCCATTTCCATGACGTTCTCGTCATCGGCAGTACGGATATAGGCGGGAATACTTTTCAGTCCGGCGAGTTGTGAAGCACGGAAACGGCGTTCGCCTGCGATGATCTGATATTCATCGTCCGACAGCTTGCGTAGGGTGATGGGCTGAATGATGCCTATCTCAGAGATTGAATCGGCAAGTTCCTGAAGGGCAGTCTCGTCAAATTCATGACGCGGCTGGTTCGGGTTGACGACAATCTTCGACAACTCTATTTCGTTGATGGAAGAAGAGCCTTCGGTCTGCACTTCGTCCATTGAGAGCAGAGCGTCCAGCCCGCGTCCTAATGCATTTCTTTTTTGTGCCATGGTTCTTCGTTTTTGGTTAATTGTTATGGCTTATCAGTTCTTTGGCAAGTGCCATGTGATTCTTGGCTCCGGTGGAGTCTGCGTCATATAGGATGGTGGGCAGACCGTAGCTTGGGGCTTCGCTCAATTTGACGTTGCGCTGTATGACGGTGTCGAACACCAATTCCTGGAAGTGGCGTTTCACTTCGTCATAAATCTGGTTGGCCTGACGCAGGCGCGAGTCGTACATCGTCAGCAGGAAACCTTCGATTTCGAGTGCCGGGTTCAGTTTCGACTTGATAATCTTGATGGTGTTCAACAGTTTGCTGATACCTTCCAGTGCAAAGTATTCCGCTTGTACGGGGATAATCACGGAGTCGGCTGCGGTGAGCGCGTTGATGGTAATCAGTCCCAGTGAAGGTGAACAGTCTATCAAGATATAATCAAACTCTTCCTTCAGTGGGGCAAGCACTTCTTTCAAAATCTTTTCCCTGTTTTTCAGGTTGAGCATCTCTATTTCGGCGCCTACCAAGTTTATGTGGGAGGATATCACTTTCAGTGTATCAATCTCCGTGTCGTGGATAGCTTCGCGGACATCGGCCCGGTCGATAATGCATTCGTAAATAGTGCATTCCGCCTGCTTGATGTCGACACCCAAACCGGAAGAGGCGTTTGCCTGCGGGTCTGCGTCCACAACGAGCACTTTCTTTTCCAGGGTAGCGAGTGAAGCTGCGAGATTAATCGTAGTCGTAGTCTTTCCTACACCACCTTTTTGATTTGCCAAAGCAATTATTTTTCCCATAATCTTAGTGTTTATTGGCAGCGAAATAAGTGATAATTCCGTATTGCGCCTACTAAAAAAGAGAAAGATTGCAAAATCTGTTGATAAGTCGCCTATTTTGTTAATAACTCCGGGTCGTTTTATTTCATTCCGACTCGTTCCGGCGCTTTTCGTTCTCTTGTTTAGCTCGCAAATATACGTAATTATCTTGAAATGAAACATCTTTTTTGTCTCGCTTGCAGAAGATTAAGATTTGTAAACCAATGTTCTTTGGGTTAGAAATGGAGGAAAGAGTCTGTAATGGATAAGATAGAGAGGCTTTGTTTGAATAAAAACAAGAAAGTAATGAAGCAAATGCTAAAGCAGTACTATCTGTCATCCTGAGCGTAGTCGAAGGATCTCTTCCCTTACTGTATAGCGCAGCCTTATGCCAAGAGAGTAGATTCTTCGACTACGCTCAGAATGACGGATAGTCCGCAAATCACTTCATTCATTACCGCTCAAAAATGAATATAATTTAAATCCTGATTCGCATGATTACTTAAAAGATAGTAACGCTTAAAAAATAAGTTGGTACAAAAATGATAATTTATTTTTCTGGGGAGTTATAGGAGTTAAAGCCGATACTCTTATTTATAACAGCGGGAAGCACAATGCGAACTGTTGGCTTTAACTCCTATAACTCCTGAGAAAGATTATGTACCAAGTTATTTTTTAAGTATAACTAAAAGTGCCGTCAGAAGCCTTTCTGGACGGGGTGACTGTTGTTTACTAAAACCTTATCGGATTTTTACTAATTTTCCGGTAGATTTTTACTAATTTTCAGTCGTAAATTTAGTAAAAATCCGAAGCCCTTTTAGTAAAGGGTGGGACGGATGTATTATGTGTAACTATTTTTTTTCTCATATAAGAGTAAATTATGGATAGAACTTTAGTACTGAGTAACGCTTTAAAAATAACATTGGCGTAAATGGGTGTTTTATTTTCCCAACTGGGAGAAAAATAACTTAGTAATAGCTGATTGTAGTGCAGACCTTTATTTGTGTAATTCGCGTAATTTGTGTTCTATTCGTATCCGGAGAGAAAGAAATAATGGGTCGTTGCCGTAGCTGACAGTTGCCCATCCGGCTCAACCGGCAAATATGTACCTCGATAAGAAACTTGCAAGTTTGCATGCTTTTTTTTCCCAGTTAGGAAAATATATTTTTCCAATAGGGCAGTAATTTTGCACCTTTCATCATCTTAGTAAAAGCTCCTGTTGCAATATCAGGGAAGTGCTATTCCTAATAGAGGTGAAAGCCGAAGAGAACCTGCAGACCGAGAGTCTCCGGCTATATGTCAGGGAATAGCAGCCGTTGTTGGCTGTCCGCACTTCCATGTCTGTCTATCGGGAGGAATAGGCACTGAAAGCAGGAGCAAAATAGGATTTTTAGAAGGAATAAAACTTTTTGATGATAAATGTCGGGTGAAATTTTGTAATGTTATATGTATTATCTAACTTTGAAGCGATAAAAATACTTGTTTGATCAGTAAAACGGATTGCCTATGGAAGATGACAAAACTATGATGTAAAAAGGAAATATCCTTTTTGGGAAGTAGCCCGACAGAATGCCGGACTACGTAATTTTTAATGATTTCTATTTATTAATAACAAACAAAGGAAAAGCGTTTCCGTTCTTTCTATACATATTAGAGCTTTAGCTCTTATTGCTTGGTCCTGAAAATCGCCAATTGGAAAGCCCAAGAGATATAAGATGTTGAAGTTCGCGCTCTATGGGCGTGAACTGTTTACACTTATTCTTTGGGCGCGGTGTTTGGCGATACCTCAGGACCGGATAGGTTGAATGGTTCCGCCTTTTTTTGTATCATAATCCAATATAATATGATGCATTCTGATGTAAAAATATCGGGCACCAATTCCGGTATCTATAATATTCTGATAGCTGTTTCTGTTTTTTTAGTCTTTCTTTATGTCCCATTGGTTCAAACCGTAATAGATGGGAAAGTTGTTGAATCTTTCACTGTTGCGGAAAATATAGATAAAGGTTCCGGTGGCTTTTATTTATTCCTTATTTTTCTGATGGCTGCTGCCATATTGGTTATCGGAATCTTGAAGATAACGTTGTCTAAAATCTTTCAACATTTTGTTGTAAGTGTCGTGGACTTTTATTATAGTCTTGGTCTCTGTGTTGGTTTTATTCTTATGACTGTTGTTCTTAGCTCCCAAGACACTGGGACGTCTTATTGGGGGCATGAAATAAAGCAGATGATAGGAATAGGACCGTATCTATTGACTTTTTGTTCATTGGCCTATTTTGCTGCGGCTTTAGGTCATCTTTGTTCATTCTATAAATGGTACCCGTTGCAAACTCTTTGTTGGGGGCTGCATCCGGTACTTAATATTCTTGTCACTTCGCTTCTGTCGCTTGTCGCTGCCAAGCTTATTCCTGATTCTGCCGGTGATACGGTATTAAAGACTGTCGGCGTCATTATAAGTTGGGGAGTGTTATTTGTTGAAATTTGGTTGTTGGTTACTTATCGTAAAGAATGGAACCGCAAACTACGTGCAAGAGTGGATCATAATCCAGAAAATGCGGAAACGGATTCATCTGTATCGTTGGTGTCTATAGAGGAACAGCAATACTCTCCACAGGATGTTTCTCCTTCTGCTGCAAATGCTTTTAATGATAAACCTCAGCCTGTAGCCCCACCGGTTCAGAAAACGGTGGAAGTCCCTGCTTCGCCTGGCTCACGCAAGAAATACTATATAATAGGGGGCGTGTCAGTGTTGGTGGTTCTGTCTGTTTTGTTCTTTTGTTTGAAGGGCGGAGAGACTGTGGAAGTGGTAAATGTGCCCGCCATTAAAGAAGCCCTTTATGAGGGAAGGGTTGGAAAATCAGAAGTGCAAATGTGTTTAAAGCAGGAAGGCGATTCTTTGTATGGCACCTATTTCTATAAACGGAACAAACAGGAAATTCAGTTGAGTGGGAAGATAGAGGATGGATTGCATTACGTTGTCAATGAGTTTGTCAACGGGAAGAATACCGGAACATTCAAGATGGATTATGGAGAGTATGATGGTGAACACTTCTTTACAGGAAAGTGGACTAATGGGAAAAAACAGGTCAATGTTTATTTGGACGAAATGGAAAGCCGCATCTTACCCTCTACTGATGTGGAGCACCCATTGGTCGGAGAGTGGCAGACGGGGGAAGATGCTAAAGCATTTGCCCATGCGCAGTTGGGCTTGTATAATCGGGATATTAAAGGAGCTTATGGAATCATTAAGATAATGGCCAATGATTGCCTCTATACATTGTATGTGGACTCCATCATGAAGTCAGAGGGTTGCGATGCGTTCGTACATACTTATGAGCAAAATCTTACGTTGCATTACTTGCCTTCCGACAAAAGCCTGCGGATAGAGACGGAGAAATGGGGCACTTACAATCTGTATATGGATTTTAGGGATTTGGAAAAACGGCTGGCGGATAGGAAAGCTCTGCAGCAATCTCTTTCGGAAGCGTCGGAGTCCTTATCCGAAGCTGAAAGTACTCCGGAGGCGTCCGAACAGTTAGATATAGTAGAGAATGAGATTGTTGATGTGACGTTTATTCCTGTTGAAGTAGCAAATGAGCGCGAGGAAGCGGAGAGAGCCAGGCTGCAAGCCGAATTGGCGGCTGAACTGCAAAAGGAAGCGGAGGCTGAAGATCCCAATAAGATATATGACAATGCAGAGGTGATGCCTGAGTATCCCGGCGGACAGGTGGCACTGATGCGCTATATCGCACAGAATGTGAAATATCCTAAGAGTGCGCAGGAAAACGGTACGCAGGGAAAAGTTGTTGTGCAGTTTGTGGTGGACACGGACGGAAGTATCATCAATGCATATGTGCTGACAAGCGTTGATCCTGATTTGGATACAGAAGCCCTTCGGGTTATTAAGTCAATGCCTCGATGGACACCGGGAAAGCAGAAGGGTAAAAACGTCAGAGTGAAATATGCGGTTTCTGTTAAATTTAGATTGCCATAAGAAGATGAAAAGATATTTGATAACAATATGTTTGGCAGTAGGCATAGCTTTGCCTGCTGCTGCCCAGTTTACTCCTATCAAGATAGGGGAGAATGCCAAAAAAGTGATAATAAACAGGTATGACACCAACTATGCCTTTCATGATGGTTTGCTTGCCGTGAAGAACGACGAGACCGGTTTGTGGGGATTTATAGACGAGCAGGGGAATAAAGTGATTGATTACCAATGGGATTATAAAAGTTTCGGTTATCCTCAATTTGGAGGTGGAGCTTGCCTGGTATGCAAGTCCGGTCGTGACATGTGGGGCCGCACTGAGACTTGGTACGTCATTAATAAGCAAGGGCGGGCTATAAAACTCAATGCGAGGATTATAGATTCTGCTCCTTTCAACAAAGATGGTTATGCCTTGATTGTAAAGACGGTGAATGACAGATACTCCAAGTGTACTTACATTGACAGGCAAGGCCGTGAGGTATTCCCGGCGCTTGTCCAGATGATGTTGACCGTGGGCGCGCAAAGCCCGGAAGAGGTGCGTCCTTTCTCTAATGGCTTGGCGGCCTTCTATGATATGGAGAAAAGGCGTTATGGATTTTTCGATAAGGCTGGCAAAATCATTTGTCCGGCCATCTACCTGAAAGTACAGGACTTCAGCGAAGGCCTGGCTGCTGTGAAAGTGACCGAGAATGGCGGGCGGTGGGGATTTATTGACGTATCGGGCAAGATGGTGATTCCTGCAAAATTCAGCAAAGAGCCCTATCCGTTCCGTGAAGGAAAAGCCTCTGTTGCAAAGAGAGAGGGCGGAGTGGTGATGATTGACAAGACCGGAACGGTGATAAGCCCGGAATTTGAGGATATTCGCAACTTCTATTTGGGATATGCCTATGCACAGTTCAAGGACAGACGATATATGGATATTGTCGACGAGAACTTTAATGTAGTCAGGGCACAGTTGGAAAATAAAATGTTGGATCCGACCAGGCGGAATGGTGAACCTATTGAGTTCATCAATGGCTATTCCACTTGGGCAGGTAGCCCGGGAGCCTCTTTGCCTTTCCTGCTGAGTCCTATAGGGAAAATGCTTCGCTTTAGCTCTGATTGGGGAGAAAGCATAGATGTGAAGCATCGCACGGAGAAAGTCATCCATGTGAAACTGAAGAAATACGATGGGTTCATTGATTATGACGGGAACATTGTGTTTTATTTTGCAGAAGACGAGTTTTAGGCATCCATAGTGTGCAGCTGTTTGTGTTGCGTATAGAAAACAAGCAAAGAAGTAATGCTGGCTATACCTACATATTGGTAAAACTACAAACGGTAACACATATTAAGTGTCGTAGTTTGCGTGTTCGGTTTGCGATGCATATCTTCGCGGCATATTCAGAAAATATCTGTAAGAGAAGTGAATAGTAGTAGGAAGAAGAGAGCCGTTGTGGCATGGGTGCTGATTTTGTCGCTCATGCCATTCTTCGTGGTGAAAGCTTTTCATCACCATGAGGAAGGTCATTCCACTTCCTGCTCCCATGCCGATCATCCGCGCCACTCGCCGGACGATTGTGGCATTTGTCACTTCTCTCTTTCTCTTTTCACGGAAGCACAGTCGGTTGACTTCCATTGTATCTTAACGCCCATCCTTTTTGAGCAAGTAGTCTATCAGGATAAGATTGTCTATGCACTGTCTTATTCACATTATTTGCGCGGTCCTCCCACTGCTTGATTACATAGTTCTTTATTTATGCGGAGGCAGGTTTTGAGAGCTTGTCCTCCTCATTGTTCTATTCTAAAAAGATTGTAATCAATGCGTATAGGATTTATTCCGGGCGTGTTAGGGGTGTTATGTACAGCTCTTTCCGCCCATGCGCAAGAATCCGATTCAGTCCGTAATGTAGCTTTGCCTGAAGTAGTGGTGGCGGAAACCTACCAACAACTTCAGAATAAGAAGATTGCACTTACCCTTGAAGTGGCTGACCGGGATTTCTTGCGGAAACATTTTACAGGTAACTTTATGCAGGCGATGGAGAATATTCCGGGCGTGCAAGCTATGGATATCGGCTCGGGTTTTTCTAAACCGATGATCCGGGGAATGGGCTTTAACCGGGTTGCCGTATTGGAGAATGGTATCAAACAAGAAGGGCAGCAGTGGGGAGCAGATCATGGTCTGGAACTCGATGCTTTCAATGTAGATGCCGTGAGTGTGATGAAAGGACCTGCTTCGTTGCTTTATGGCAGCGATGCCATGGGCGGAGTGATTGACATTTCTCCCGTACAGGTTCCGGCAGAGAATATGTTGTTTGGTGATGTAACGCTTCTAGGAAAGTCTGTTAACGAGACTTTCGGCGCTTCGCTGATGTTGGGCATCAAAAAGAATGCCTGGTATACGAAGTTGCGTTATTCCGAACAGCGATTCGGGGATTACCGTATCCCGGCGGATACGATAATCTATCTGACTCAGAAGATACCAGTCCGTGGTCGTCGGCTGAAGAATACGGCAGGGTGGGAGCGTAATATCAATTTTTTTACCCAATACCAAAAGAAAGGGTATAAGTCGAATTATGCCGTGTCTAATGTATTTCAGAAGACAGGTTTCTTTCCCGGTGCACATGGAATTCCCGATGTGTCGCGTCTGGAAGATGACGGTGATAGCCGGAACATAGAGCTTCCCTATAGTAAAGTGAACCATCTGAAAGTGACTACTCATCAGCAATATGTTTGGGAGAAGTTTATCCTGTCGGGTGATATGGGTTATCAGAATAATCATCGTGAAGAATGGAGTGCATTCCATACCCATTACGGCAGTCAGCCTTTGCCGCAAACAAACCCGGATAAGGAACTGGGGTTTAATCTGAATACTTTCAGCTTTTCTGCGAAAGGGCGGCTTATCGGTTCTTCTTCCTGGGAACATCGGATGGGATGGGATTCTCAGTTTCAGAGAAACACAATTTCAGGCTATTCTTTTCTGCTGCCGGAATATGAGCGTTTCACTACCGGGGTATCCTGGCTTACAACGTATCGTCCGGACAATGTACTTGCTGTTAGTGGAGGTATACGGTATGATTATGGGCGTATATATGTTTTTGCCCACGATGATCCATATCTGGCAACTTATCTGCAAGAGCAGGGCTATAGTGATGAACAGGTGGAATCCTACCGTTGGAACAGTCGTCGTGTAAACAGAAGCTTCGGAGACTATTCTCTGTCGCTGGGAGTGGTATGGACACCTTCTGTACTGCATCAGCTGAAGGTAAACATTGGGCGGAGCTTCCGTTTGCCGGGTGCGAATGAATTGGCTTCGAATGGGGTACATCATGGTACATTCCGCCACGAACAAGGGGATGCCACACTTTCTTCCGAGCAAGGCTGGCAAATGGATGCTTCTTATCAGTTGAAGTACGGACGATTGTCTCTGTATGTTTCTCCGTTCGTCAACTGGTTCAGCAATTATATCTTTCTGCGCCCTACGGGGGAATGGTCCGTATTACCCCATACAGGACAAATTTATCGATATACGCAGACGGAGGCATTGTTTGCAGGAACGGAGGCAGGTGCAGAGGTTCGTATTTCTTCTGCTTTCAGTTATCGCATATCCGGTGAGTATGTCTATACCTATAATTGTGATGAACATATTCCTTTGAGCTTTTCTCCGCCTGCCACTTTGCATAATACGCTGACTTGGCAGAAGAAACGTTATATGCTGTATGCCGAATGGCAAAACATAGCCCGTCAAAATAGGGTGGACCGTAACGAAGATCGTACTCCGGGTACGAACCTTTTCCATATAGGTGGCTCTCTTGATTTACCTGTTGCCGGAAATAAGGTGGAGATTACTCTGACCGTTCGGAACATACTCAATACGCGTTATTACAATCATCTCAGTTTTTACCGCAAAGTGGAGATCCCTGAACCGGGACGAAACTTTCAATTATTAATTAAAGTACCTTTTAAAAAACGATTCAAATGAAAACAAAATTTTATTTCCCGATGATTTTTTCCCTTTTAGTGATGGTTATGTCGTTGTTTACGGCTTGTAGTGATAGTGATAATCCGCTTAGTGATACCACAAAGCCGGTAATTGATCTTAATTCACCCACCGAAGGTCAGGTGCTGGCAATAGGTAGTGAGCACGGTGTGCATTTTGAGATGGAGCTATCGGATGATGTTATGCTAAAATCGTATAAGATAGAGATTCATAATAATTTCGATCATCATTCGCACGATACCCGGGCTACGGAGACTACTGTGGATTTCACTTTTAACAGGTCGTATGATGTGTCGGAACAAAGAACGGCGCATATTCATCACCATGATATCGTGATACCCGCTAATGCTACTCCGGGAGATTATCACCTGATGGTTTATTGTACGGATGCTGCCGGGAATGAAGCTCATGTTGCACGCAACATAGTGTTAAGTACAACGGGAGGGGATGACAGACATCATTAAGAAGAGAATGATTAGGGGTTAATTACTTCATAACTCACAGGACCTTTTTGCTAAGCCTTCAGTGCTGCATAGTAGCATGATGAATGAAGGAAGTATCCAAGAGGAATTAATAGATTAAGTGTATGGATTTAATATATTAAGTCTTCGAAGCTTGATATCCGGTTCTCTTTTGTTATTTTTGCACTGAAAATTAGGATAAATATGGAAAATCAGAGACCTTTGATATTAATATCCAATGACGATGGAGTCATTGCGAAAGGTATTAGTGAGTTGATAAAGTTTCTCCGTCCGTTGGGAGAAATCGTAGTAATGGCGCCGGATGCACCGCGTTCGGGCAATGCGAGCGCGCTGACAGTGACCGAACCTATTCATTATCAGTTGGTACGTAAAGATGTAGGACTTACGATTTACAAATGTTCCGGTTCTCCGGTAGACTGTGTGAAGCTTGCCTTCCATACAGTACTCGACCGCAAACCGGATTTGGTAGTCGGCGGTATCAATCATGGAGATAATTCTGCTGTGAATGTACACTATTCCGGTACGATGGGAGTGGTAATTGAAGGTTGCCTCAAAGGAGTTCCCTCTATTGGTTACTCTCTTTGCTGTCATGATCCGAACCCTGATTTTGAACCTTCGGGACCTTATATCCGCGAGATTGCCCGTCAGGTTCTGGAAAAAGGACTGCCACCGTTGACTTGTCTCAATGTGAACTTCCCCAATGTAAAAGAGCTGAAAGGTGTTAAAGTGTGTGAGCAATCCAAAGGACAATGGACGAATGAATGGGAAAACTTTGCACATCGTGGCGATACTCATTATTATTGGCTGACTGGTGAATTCCAGAATACGGACCCTGATAATGAGAAGAACGACCATTGGGCACTCGATAACGGCTATGTAGCCATCACTCCAACTACGGTGGATGTTACGGCTTACAATCTTATTGATGAGTTACAATCTTGGTTTTAATTCAATTGACAATTGACAATTGATATGAAGTATTATTTGATTGTCGGTGAAGCTTCTGGTGACCTGCACGCGTCTCATCTGATGGCTGCTTTGAAAGTAGAAGACCCACAGGCGGAATTCCGCTTTTTCGGGGGAGACTTGATGGCGGCAGTTGGCGGAACGATGGTGAAGCATTATAAGGAGTTGGCATATATGGGATTTATCCCTGTGTTGCTGCACCTGCGTACCATCTTTGCCAATATGAAGCGATGCAAGGAAGATATCGTTGCCTGGCAGCCCGATGTGGTGATATTGGTGGATTACCCCGGTTTCAACCTGAGTATAGCCAAGTTCTTGCGGGCGAAGACGCATATCCCTGTCTATTACTATATCTCTCCGAAGATATGGGCTTGGAAAGAATACCGCATCAAGAATATCAAACGGGATGTGGATGAATTATTTTCTATTCTACCGTTCGAGGTGGAATTCTTTGAAGACAAACATCACTACCCGATACATTATGTAGGTAATCCTACGGTAGATGAGGTGACCCTCTTCCGTGCAGAGCACCCTGAAACCTTTGACGGCTTTGTTCGTGAAAACAACTTGGACTCTAAGCCGATCATCGCTTTGCTGGCAGGTAGCCGGAAGCAGGAAATAAAGGATAATCTGCCCGATATGCTTCGGGCAGCTTCCGCTTTTCCGGAATACCAGTTGGTTCTGGCTGGTGCACCCGGTATTTCTCCCGATTATTATCACGAATATGTAGGTGATGCGAAGGTGAAGATCCTTTTCGGTCAGACCTACCGCCTGCTACAACAAGCTGAGGCGGCGTTAGTGACTTCGGGGACTGCTACATTGGAGGCTGCTTTATTCCGGGTGCCGCAAGCTGTTTGTTATCATACGCCGATAGGAAAAGTCATCTCTTTCCTGCGCCGCCATATACTGACGGTGAAGTACATTTCGCTGGTAAATCTGATTGCGAACCGTGAAGTAGTGAAGGAGCTGGTAGCTGATACAATGACAGTTGAACAAGCACGTGCCGAACTGGAACGTATTTTATATGATAAAGATTATCGGCAGCGAATGCTTCATGGCTATGAATACATGGCGGCACGCTTGGGTGATGCAGGTGCTCCGAAGCGGGCGGCAAAAAAGATGGTACGCTTACTACGAAAGTAATTCTTCTTACATAATGAAACCTCTTTGGTTTCAAAAGACCATAAAATTGTTAAAAGTGATAAAGCCGGTGCAGTAATAGCCCGGCTTTCGTATTTTATAGTCAGAACATGCGATATTTTATGAACTAACAATTATTACGGTAACAAACAAGAGGACTTTAATTATGAAGAAATTACATTGGTTATTTATGATGATGTGCCTGGCGGTGCTACCTGCCTTGCAGTCATGCGATGATCTCGACAGCGGATACTCAATCGGGGACTTTTCTTATCCGAACTGGGCTACTATACGTGTCAAGGGGAATGCTTTCTATATGGAGAGTGATACTTGGGGAACACTTTGGCCTATCAATACGGATATGGGCTGGTATCAGCCGGTAGACGGGCAACGTGTGGTTACGGTGTTCAATCCTATTTACGATAATTATGAAGGATATGACCATGCTGTGAAGATATTACGTCTGGAGCATGCCCTGACGAAAGTAGTGGAACCGTTGACTGCTGAGAATGAGGAAGAATATGGTAATGATCCGGTACTGATTTATAAGGGAGACCTGACGGTCAGTGGTGGTTATATGAATATTGTCTTTATGCAGAACTTGCCGAAGGATCCTGATACGAAACATCGTATCAGTCTGGTGCAACCTGCTGAAGCTACAGCAGATGCAGTGAGTGAAGATGACGGATATCTCCATCTTGAACTTCGTTATAATAACTACGGTGATGTAAGTGGACGCCGTGCCGCCGGATTAGTTTCTTTCAATCTGAAAGAGGTATTGACTCCTGAGATGAAGGGTATCAAGCTGAAACTTAATTCGGAAGTGAATAAAGAAGTAGAAATAGTATTTGAAAAACAATCAAGTAATGCTGAAGAAGCTTCGAACTTAGATTTCTCAAAGATGCAATTGAAGTAGAGTAAAGTGTTTTGTGTGAAGCCGGGTGAATGTGAATTCCTCCGGCTTTTTTATTTTATAACAAGGTCAATACATAGAGGTAGACCACTGCCGCGGGGATTGCCAGTAAAGCGCTGTCGAAGCGGTCGAGCATTCCTCCGTGCCCGGGCAGGATATGTCCCGAGTCTTTAATACCTAACTGGCGTTTCATCAGTGATTCCGTCAGGTCTCCCCATGTGCCGAATATAACAACGATCAATGCCAGTCCTGCCCATTGCCAAACAGGCATGAATGGGAAGTAGTGTGCAAATACAAATGAAGAGGCTATAGAGAATACACCACCACCGATGCTTCCTTCCCAAGATTTCTTAGGGGAAATGCGTTCGAATAGGCGATGCTTGCCAATCAGGGAACCTACACAGTAAGCACCTGTATCGCTCAACCATATAAATACGAAGATGGAAAGCGGCAGGATAGGGTTATAGGTCACACTGCTTTCTGTAGGGTTATATTGGAAAGCCAATACATTGAGCAGCGCAAACGGCAATGCCACGTATAGCTGGCTCAGCATGGAAAAAGCCCAGTTGCCGATGGGATTCTTCTTTTTCAGGTAAAGTTCCGTAATCATCAGGTAAAGCAGTAAAGCCAGATAAGGCAGGAATACCTGTGCTCCGATGGTTGACTGGCAGAACCCCATTACGGCCAGGAAGAGATAAGCGCCTCCAAGGGCGGTGATCGTTTTATTGATTTGTACTTCACTGCTTTGGTTGATCAGGTGCCCAAATTCGTGTACGCTCAGTGCACCGATAATGGTGAACAGGATACCGAATGAAAGGGGGCTGTATAGGATACAGCCCACCAATACTACTACGAATAACACACCTGTGATGGCGCGTTGTAAGAAATTGCTTTTCACGGTAATTCCGTTTTTTAGTTCTTTATTCTTTTGCGGGTTCGGGGCGTTCTACAGAAACTTTAGTTCCTTCTGCGGAAACCTTTGTATTACCGGTTTCATTTCCGCTTTCAACATTGTTTTCCTCTTCCGCTTTTACTTCTTTTTCGCTCTTCGCAGCTTCTTTTGCAGCTGCTTCTTCCGCTTTCTTCAGATCCTCTGAAATCTTATTGGCACTGATCTCCTCCGAACGGGAAGCCCAGGGGCGTTTTCCAAAGATTTCTTCTACATCTTCTGCAAAGATCACTTCTCTGTCTATCAGTAACTGTGACAGTCTTTGGTGTCCGTCCTTATGATCGGAGAGTATCTTCTTGGCACGTTCGTATTGTTCGTTTACCATGTTCTTAACTTCCTCGTCAATCAGTTCGGCAGTCTTTTCACTGTACGGGCGATTGAAAGAATATTCTTCGTTATTGTAATAACAGAGGTTAGGCAGTTTCTCGCTCATACCGAGGTAAGCGATCATACCGAAAGCCTGCTTCGTTACACGTTCCAAGTCGTTCATGGCACCGGTTGAGATACGTCCCAGGAATAAGTCCTCAGCAGCACGTCCACCCAGTGTGGCACACATTTCGTCAAGCATTTGCTCTTTGGTAGTGATCTGGCGCTCTTCGGGCAGATACCAGGCGGCACCCAGTGCACGGCCACGCGGAACGATGGTCACCTTGATCAGTGGATTGGCATATTCCAGTAACCAGGAGATGGAAGCGTGTCCCGCCTCATGGATAGCAATGGAACGGCGTTCTGCCTCAGTAGTAATTTTCGTTTTCTTTTCCAAACCACCTACGATACGGTCTACGGCATCGAGGAAATCTTGCTTACCTACGAATTTCTTGCCATGACGGGCAGCGATAAGTGCTGCTTCGTTGCAGACATTGGCGATATCAGCACCGGAGAAGCCCGGAGTCTGGCGTGCCAACAAGTCTACGTCTACCGTATTATCTATTTTGATAGGACGCAAGTGTACACCGAATACTTCTTTACGTTCGTTGAGGTCGGGGAGGTCTACATGTATCTGACGGTCAAAACGTCCGGCACGCAGCAAAGCCTTGTCCAGTACGTCTACACGGTTGGTAGCAGCCAGGATGATTACACCACTGTTGGAACCGAAACCGTCCATTTCAGTTAATAACTGGTTCAAAGTGTTTTCGCGTTCGTCGTTACCACCCATTGCGGCAGCTTTGGCACGGGCACGTCCTACGGCATCAATTTCATCGATAAACACGATACAGGGCGCTTTTTCCTTTGCCTGACGGAACAGGTCGCGCACACGGGATGCACCTACACCGACAAACATTTCTACGAAGTCGGAACCGGCCAGTGAGAAGAACGGTACATTGGCTTCACCTGCCACAGCTTTGGCAAGCAGGGTCTTACCTGTTCCCGGAGGGCCTACAAGCAGAGCGCCTTTGGGAATCTTACCACCCAGGTCTGTGTATTTCTGCGGTTCTTTCAGGAATTCTACAATTTCTTCCACCTCCTGTTTGGCTTCGGCAAGTCCTGCTACATCCTTGAAAGTGATTTTTATAGGAGTTCCTTTTTCAAACAGTTGGGCGCGTGACTTACCGACATTGAATATGCCGCCACCGCCGCCACTGCCACCACCACTCAGGCGGCGTGACATGAAAATCCAGAAACCAATAAGGAAAGCGATAGGCAGAATCTGCCACAGCACTACACCGAAGTAGTTCCGCTTCTTTTCGTAATTGATGGAACCGTCGAAATGCTGTTCGTCTCTTTCCTTTTGCAGAAAGTCTCCCAGACTCTCGCGAGAGGGGGCTTCGGTAGTAATCATAGGATTCCTACCTACCCGGCTGGAGTCTGCCTGGAATACATTCTTCACATATTGAGGCTTAATATACGCTTCTACCGAGTTATCATCGTAACCGATGATTTTGCTCATGTAACCATTGCGTACATATTGCTGGAATTCGTCATAAGATATGTTTTTCGTACCTGTACTATTCTCGTTGGTCAGGTACAAGCCCAGAAGCATCATGGCTATGATCATATACAGCCAGTTCAGGTTGAACTTGGGCATATTGACCTTATTGGGCTTTTTGTTAGCGTTATTATTATTGTCCATAGGGCTTATTAATCAATATCAGGTATTCGGGTTAATTTGGCGTCGGCCCAGAGATGTTCCAGGTTGTAGAAGTCTCTCGTTTCAGGCAGGAAAACGTGGACCAGTATGTCAGAGTAGTCCATTGCTACCCATTCGGCATTGCGCAACCCGTCTATTGCAAATGGTTTACTGTTGGCACCTTTGCGTGTAAATTCTCTTACGGATTCTACAATGGCGGTCACCTGGCTTGGGGAGTTTCCCTGGCAAATGACGAGATAATTGCAGATAGTATCGCCAATTTTAGAAAGATCTGCTATAACTATATTTTTTCCTTTTTTATCTTGTATACCTTCGGTTATTTGTTGAATGAGTTTCTTTGTTTCGTTCATTACTTATTATTAAAATTAAACAGTTGACAAATATACGCTGAATTCTTGTATGAAACACCTAAAAGAGGAAAAGTCTTTTAATTTTTGATTTTTTTTAGGTATATATTTCTTTGGCGTACGGCATCTTAGCAGAATTTAGAGAAAAAAATACGTGAAATTGTTTTGGATTATCAAATTCTTTGTATCTTTGCAACCGCAAAACGGGAACGACCTGTTATTGGGCTATGGTGTAATGGTAACACTACAGATTCTGGTCCTGTCATTCCTGGTTCGAATCCAGGTAGCCCAACCATCCAACGGCTTATTTAAGTCAAAAACCCACTAAAATCGCAAGTTTTAGTGGGTTTTTTTGTTGCATTTCCGACCTGTCCGAAAATTTTTGAGAGTTGGTTTTGAGGATTTTTTTCTGCTTTTTGAGGAGCAATAGCGAGCTGTGTGCCGAAAGGAAACAGAAAAAAATAACCCCAACTTACAAGAAGCTGGGGCTACCGAAATATCATCTGAACATTATTCGTACGCCAAAATAACCCCAAAATCAGCGAAGCTAAAATTTACTCCGCTATGCGTAATCATACTATTTTCCGCCACGACAATTTTATCGGCTGTCTTTCAGCCGAT
>NZ_QRKI01000020.1:0-109384 GCF_003471885.1 Bacteroides sp. AM16-24 | reverse complement strand
CAAGGGGGCAGAATCGCTTGGTTTTAGGGGGCAGCTTACACTGGATTTTCCATGTGGTTTATAGTGAGGTATCAAGTTACCTGATGTTAGTTTGTACAGGTAACTTTTGGAAAGGTTAAGAAACTTGCTCGCTTCATCAAAGCTAAGCACATTCTTAGTTAAAAACAACATCTGTTCGAGTTCCTCAACTCGCATCTCTAATGTCTTATCCATATTGCTTTTTTGGATTAAGTGAAACAATATGAAGGTGCGCACCCTCGTTTTCTTTTCGTTAACGAGGGCAAAGGTATTGAGGATTAGCTTGATAGTGGATTAAGCGATGTTTGAGGTCTTAACCTATTCTTAAAGTCTTTTCAGTTGTTTGATATAGTTGTATATGGTTGCAAATCCTTTCTCATGGGAGATGCCTTTCACATAATTAGTTGCTGTGGCTAAATCCCCTTGATTAAGGTATTTATCCCTACTTTTGTCTTTGGAAAGAAATAGTTTATTATTGGCAATAGCCGATTGCCAATTAGCGGTAATCAAAGACCTATTACTTAATTCCGAAAAAAGGAAAGCTACATATCTATTATTGTTTGACCTTAATATTACATTAGGCTTACAGGAAAGTATCGCTTTCAAGTCATCAACAGTTACAGAGGCATTGAACATTTTAACCTCGTTGATGCAATCTACAATCAATTCTATCTGTTTGTCATTAAGAATTGAACCAAACGGATTTTCCGTTTCAGCAATAGGGGGTACGGCTTTTATCGGAAACTCGGTGTTTGTTGTCGGCTTCTGTTCTTCCTGTTCCTGCTGCGGTTGCGTTTCCGTCTGCGTTCTGTCCTCTTTCTTTTTTCGCAAGTATGCTGAATATCTTTCCAATACAACAACTCTAACTACTACGGAAAAATAAGGCAATTCTTCATCATAGACTGAATTGTCCTGTTCGTATCGGGAATAATCAAATGAAAGAGGAGAGAATAAAAGGTATTTTCTTTTTTCATCGGGCTTCAAGGCTTCATAAAAACCGCTTTCCCAAAAGAAATCGGGTATCGAGTAAAAATTTTGAATGTCATTCAATACAGAATAACGAATGTAGAGTTGTGCCAATTCATCTGCAGTACGGATGTACTCCTGCCGTTCCAGTTCATCAGCCTGTTCACAGTTCAAATATTTGGACTTGGCAGCAATGCTATCCGTAATAATTTGGTAGGCATGATTTATACAACGGTTGAATATGCCTTGTATATGGTCGAATTTTACTTTCAATTCTTCTTCTGTCATAAGATACTCTGTTTCAGTTAGTAGAAGCAAAGATATATTTTTCTTGTGAAACAAGGGCAAAAAAAGAAAGAAAGTACGGTTGTCATAGTCCGTACTTTCTTTTAAATTAGTCTGTTAAATTCGGTATCAAACTTATAGCTTCTTCTTTCTTTTTATCCACAATCTTAGCGTAAATTTGGGTAGTCGCAATATTTTTATGTCCCAACAGCTTACTAACCGTATATAAATCAGCCCCTAATGTTAGCATCATAGTTGCATGGGTATGGCGTGAAACATGGAAGGAGATGTGTTTAGTAACTCCTGCCGCTTTAGCCCACTGTTGAAGTATCTTATTTATTGTTCCCTCATGTGTCAAAGGAAAGATTAAATCGCTATCTATAGCTTCTCCTCTCTGTGGCAACCACTTCAATGCTTCATCGGATATGGGAAGATAAAGCGGTTCTTTAGTCTTTTGCATTTTTATCTCAATCCTAATCCTATCACCACTTTTCTGTAAATCATTCCATTTTAATTTTCTTAAATCGCTTATTCGCAATCCACACAAGCAGCTAAAAAGAAAAGCCTGTTTCATTATCTCATATTTACATTCCGTATTTATTAAGAGTTTCAATTCTTCAATAGTCAAATACTCCCTACGGCTGGCTTCTGCCTTCACTTTGTCGGCAAAATCAAACTCTTTTGTTGGGTTTACTGTTATAATGCCATCTTTATAAGCTCTATTTATAGCAGTTCGTAATACTCCATAATAAGCAACTACCGAATTATTGCTTAATAATCCGCCTGCTTTAGTTACTCCGTATTTACTCGCTTTCTTTACCTGCTTTAAGAAATCCACAAAACTACTAAGGAAATCTTTATCAATATCACGAAAAGCGATATAATCCCCTCTAAACAATTTCAATTCACGGATAGTGTTACCAATAGTCTTTTCATAATTCAGACTGCCACGCTCTTTAGATTGGGCTCTCATATCCAACAAATAGTCAAGTACGTTTGCTTTGGATTTATTGGTATTCTGAAATCCGTGCGCATCATTCTGTAACTCAACAATCCGTTTGCTCTGAATAGCTTTGGCAAGCGCCAAAGTAGCTTCATTCTTAGTCTTATCCTCCCTCGTCTTTTCCGGAATAAGATATAACTTCAAAAACTCGTATTGGCGTTTACCACCAACATAGTTTTCTTTTCTAATCACATCACCAGTGTAATAATCCAAATAAATGGATTGATTACCATTGGCAAGCTGCTTAAATCTGATTCTTACAGGTTCTTTCAGTTTGACCTCTTGTTTCTTCTTCGCCATACTTATGTTTTTATTTTGTTACCGATGGCAAATATAGATATTTTTTTGTTACCCAATAGCATTTGAGTAACAAACTAGTAACAAAATAAAGGAATTTATAGGCAAACACAGGAAAGCAAGCAAAACAAAGGAAACAAGATAAACAAAATATAAACCACTATATTTCAGATATTTATATTTTATTTTTTAGCTCTTTCTTCCTCTTTTTCCACAGCTGATAACTGTTGATGATATTCTGCCACAGAACATAAGATCCCGGCCCTACAGAAGATAAAGGATTTAAATAAGTATAAGCCATCCAAATGGCAAGAACGGTATTCTTCTGCCCCAAAGCCTGTCCTCCACTGATCCGATCATTATAATGCCCACCAATCCTTTTACCCAAAAAGAATTGCAGACAACAAGTAATCAATCCTGCAAGAGCTATCAGAATTTCAACAGAAACCGGCGCATCACTATTTACCAATGAACGGACTGTCTGTCCGGATACGATGGCAAGCGCCACACCCCATAGATAAAAAGCAAGATCATGGAAACCTAACAAGAAATGATGTACACGCGGCATAAATAGCCGTAGGAACCATGCCAGAAGAAAAGGGAAAAGCAATAAAGGAAAGACTTTACTAAGAATCTTCAAAAAGGCTGCAAAGAAAGTCATATCAGCATGAGGTTCCACCAATGGAAAGACTAATGGGACTGCCACTGCTGCCAACAAATTAGATAATAAAGTATAGGTAGTCAATGTAGACGCACTGCCTCCCAATTTTCCGGTAATAACAGCCGCCGCTGTAGCCGTTGGACAAATAAGACAAACCATAGCTCCTTCAAACACTTCCCTGTAAACTTCCGGCATCGGACAACATACCAGCAAAGCAGCAAGTGCCAGGCAAGACAACGTCTGAATTAACAGCAACCAGCCATGCCATGCTTTTGGTTTCAATTCATTCAGATTCTCCACCTTACAAAAGGTCAGTAATAGCTGGGCAAATATCAGCAGAGGGGTTATGTACGCAATCAAATCACTGATATATGGTTTGGTAGGCGCCAAGAAAGGGACATTCGCAAGGATGAAGTACCCCAAAGTACCTGAAAGCATTGCCATTGGCAACGTCCAGTTCTTAAGAAAACGAACTAACATACCTTTTTCTATTTAATTTGCGGGTGCAAAGTTAGTCCCTTTTAAAGAAATCTATCACAAATCCGGGAGAAAAGTGACAAAACTTCACACAAAGCATCAGTTTTCTATAAATTTCCACTACATTTGCAACGGCTTTTAGTATGGAACTCTATAAACGATACATATTATATATAAGTATTTGCTTCGGGCTGTTCATCTCTCCTTTTTGTACCACCAGCATCGAAGCGAAAGATTTCGTTGTCGTTATTGACGCCGGACACGGCGGGCATGATCCTGGCGCTTTAGGCAAATTCTCCAAAGAAAAGACCATCAATCTAAATGTTGCCCTCAAATTGGGAAAACAAATAAAGAGGAACTGTCCGGACGTAAAAGTGGTATATACTCGCGAACGGGATGTATTTATCCCTCTTGGCCGACGTGCGGATATTGCCAATAACGCTAAAGCCGACCTGTTCATTTCCATTCATACCAATTCTGTGGCAGGTAGTAAAACAGCCAAAGGCGCCTCTACATGGACACTCGGTTTAGCTAAGTCGGACGCTAATTTGGAAGTAGCCAAGCGGGAGAACTCCGTGATTTTATACGAAAGTGATTACAAAACACGCTATGCAGGATTTAATCCGAATTCTGCAGAATCGTACATCATCTTTGAATTCATGCAAGACAAATACATGTCTCAAAGTGTGCATCTGGCTTCACTGGTACAAAAGGAGTTCCGCCATACCTGTAAACGTGCAGACCGTGGTGTGCACCAGGCCGGTTTCCTGGTACTCAAAGCCAGTGCCATGCCCAGTATCCTGGTAGAACTCGGTTTTATATCCAACCCGGAAGAGGAACGTTATCTAAACTCGGAAACCGGAAGTACTACATTGGCAAACGGAATCTTCCGCGCTTTCCTGTCCTATAAACGTGAACACGAAATACGTATGACAGGAAGTAGCCGTACCATATTACCGGAAGAAACAGATGCCGGCAATGTAGAGGAATCAGATACTACCAACGAAAAGGCTGAGGAATCTCCCGAAATTACTCAGAAACCAGCGGCAGCTCCCTCCAATACTACCAGAACGAAACAAAATGCAGGAAAAGTTACCGAATCGCAAACCGACACCGGCAGTCCAGTGTTTAAAATACAAATACTCACCTCTTCACGTCCTATCGCAGCCAATGATAAAAGACTGAAAGGTTTGAAAGGTGTGGAACATTTCCAGGAAGGTGGACTTTATAAATATACATACGGTTCATCAACAGACTATAACAAGGTAGTACGTACCAAACGTGAAATAACGCCAAAGTTTAAGGACGCTTTTATCATCGCTTTTAAGAATGGTAAGAAGATAAACGTTCAAACGGCTATCGAGGAGTTCAAAAAGAAAAAGAAATAAATAATAAGACTATAACATCATGATGAAGTATCTTACGAAAGAGGTTAGAATAGGAATAGCGGGTATTGTTGCCCTCTGCATATTAGTATACGGTATTAATTACCTGAAAGGTATCCACCTGTTTAAGCCTACCAACTATTTCTACGTCAAGTTCCATAACATAAATGGATTAACCAAATCAAGTCCGGTCTTTGCCGATGGCTTCCGTGTAGGTATTGTACGCGATCTTTATTATGACTACACACAATCCGGAAAAGTCATAGCAGAAATCGATGTAGATCCGGAATTGCGCATTCCGAAAGGTAGTACTGCTGAACTGACCTCTGAACTTATGGGAGGTGTCAAAATGAATCTATTGCTGGCAAATAACCCGCGCGAAAAGTACCAGACAGGCGATACCTTACAAGGTAGTGTCAACAATGGCGTCATGGACCAAGTAGCCGCAGTTATGCCACAAGTAGAGAAAATGCTTCCCAAGCTGGACTCAATTCTTGCCTCACTAAATACGATACTTGGAGATCCGGCAATCCCGGGTACGCTTCATAGCGTACAAAACACGATGGCGAACATGGAAGTGACCAGCCAACAATTACAGGCTATCATGAGTAAAGATATTCCCCAACTCACGCAAAAGCTGAATACTATCGGGGATAACTTCATCACAGTCAGTAATAACTTGAAAGAAATAGATTATGCCGCTGCGTTTGCCAGCATAGACTCTACATTAGCTAATGTAAAAATGATTACAGACCAGTTAGGCAGGAAAGACAATACGATTGGTTTATTATTAAATGATCCGTCGCTCTACAACAATCTGAATGCCACAACAGCCAATGCAGCCAGCCTTCTTGAAGACCTGAAATCGCACCCCAAAAGGTACGTTCATTTCTCCTTGTTCGGCAAAAAAGATAAGTAGGGAAAAACTTATTAAATAGAATAAGTCTAAATAACAGGAGCAAACAGGTTTGAAAGAAAAAGCCGCGGTAAGTCCATGTAGGAACTAAAGTATTCCCTTCTGCACAATCCATCAGAAAGTTTAAAATCCTGTTATTTAAGTGCATATTATATTATAATACAGATACTTATAAAAATGCAATAGCCCTCAAAAGGGGCTATTTACATGTAAATAGATAAGTGATTGAAAGTAAAGAGCTTATTACTTTTAACAGAAAAACAAGAAAAAACACATTTGTTTTTCTCAAATAAGATTGCGAATTTTGCAAGCGTAGAAGTTTTGCTTAATTAATAAATGTATTCAAAGCCGTTATGAGTGAATTAAATCATGTCGGGCTATGGAACCGCTGTCTTGAAATCATCAGAGACAATGTTCCGGAGCAGACATACAAAACATGGTTTCTCCCCATCATACCTTTAAAATATGAGGACAAGACGCTGGTCGTACAGGTACCCAGCCAGTTCTTCTATGAGTTTTTGGAGGACAAGTTTGTTGACTTGTTACGTAAAACTCTATATAAAGTCATTGGTGATGGTACCAAGTTATTGTATAATGTAATGGTGGATAAGAGTTCACGTACTACCGTTAATCTCGAATCTACCCCCCGCACCATTATTCCACAGAAAAAGATAATCGGCAAAGAGATACCGCAAGCGCCTATTGCAGATTTAGATCCACATCTGAATCCTGAATACAACTTCGAAACATTTATTGAAGGCTATAGCAACAAACTTTCACGCAGCGTAGCAGAAGCTGTCGCTCAGAATCCGGCAAAAACAATTTTCAATCCGCTGTTTTTCTATGGAGCGTCAGGTGTAGGCAAGACACATCTCGCAAATGCTATCGGCACAAAAATTAAAGAACTCTATCCGGACAAAAGAGTATTATATGTATCGGCACATTTGTTCCAGGTACAATATACTGACTCTGTACGTAATAATACAACAAATGACTTCATCAACTTCTACCAATCAATTGATATATTGATTATTGATGATATTCAAGAATTTGCCGGTGTTACCAAAACGCAGAATACATTCTTCCACATCTTTAATCACTTACACCAAAACGGCAAACAGCTTATCTTGACTTCGGACCGTGCTCCCGTATTGCTGCAAGGTATGGAAGAACGACTCATCACCCGTTTCAAATGGGGCATGGTAGCTGAACTGGAAAGACCGACTGTAGAATTGCGCAAGAACATCCTTCGTAATAAGATACACCGTGACGGATTACAATTCCCTCCGGAAGTAATCGATTATATCGCAGAAAATGTAGGCGACAGTGTGCGTGACTTGGAAGGCATCGTTATTTCCATCATGGCACATTCTACTATATATAACAAGGAAATTGATCTGGAACTGGCACAACGCATTGTGCGGAAGGTAGTGAAAAGTGAAAGTAAAGCGGTTACTGTTGATGACATCATCAATGTGGTATGCAAGCATTTCTCACTGGATACCGCTACAATCCATACCAAGTCACGGAAACGTGAAGTAGTGCAGGCACGCCAGATAGCTATGTTCCTCGCCAAATCTTACACAGATTTCTCAACGGCTAAGATAGGAACACTGATAGGCAACAAAGATCACGCGACCGTATTGCACGCCTGCAAAACCATTAAAGAATTACGGGAAGTAGACAAGGCTTTCCGCGCAGAAATAGATGATATCCAAGCATCATTAAAAAAGCAGGGTTAAAATCCCTGCTTTTTTATTACTTTCCAAAGATTCTCCGACATTACTTCGTTATCTTCTTTCTTATAACGTACATCAGTAAAGACTTGCGCCAAAGTTTCTTTGTTGTTTTCAAGAATAAACTGCTTATTTTCAGGCAAAGATTCCTTATAAGCATACAGGCGATCTATATCTCCAGGAGTATAATCATGATACGTCTCCTCATGTACAATAGCTTCCAACGGCAACCGATCTACCTGCGCAGGTTCCTCAGCAGGCCAACCCACTGTCACTGTTGTAATAGGAAACACCAATTCAGGCAGCTCCAGGGCCTCAATTATCATTTGCGGATTGTAAGTCGTCGTACCCAGATAGCATATACCTAATCCTTTTTCTTCCGCAGCTACACAAAAAGTCTGAGCTGCCAACAAGGCATCTACAGAACCGGTTACGAACCACTCTAAATTATTATACCCGGGAGTTGCTTTTCGTTGTTCGCACCATTTAGTAAAACGACGCAGGTCTATACAAAATGTTAAAACTACAGGCGCAGTTTTCACCATCGGCTGATTAAAATGAGCCGGTGCCAGCTTAGCTTTCCTTTCTGCATCACGCGTTACAATTACACTATACACCTGCATATTCCCGACTGTAGAGGCTCGGAACGCAGAATCAAGCAAATCATTTAACAAATCAGAAGAAATATCTTTCTGCTGATATTTGCGGATTGTTCTTCTCTGTTTTAGGATTTCCATTCTTCTATTTTTTTGCAAATATAAGAAAAGAATGGCAGATTGTTACCAAAGAACAAATTTAAAGTTTATCCATGTTTTCTAAAAGGAATTAGCCCATCCAGTCAAGTTTGAAAAACAATTTTCTTTTTGGAAAACTTTTTGTTCACCACACAATGCTAATATTTTATAAATCAGCAGACTATCATTCTAAAATAAAAATCTCACAGCCTGTTCATAATTTATTCTATTTTTATTTTGCTATAATAAAAAACATTCTTAGCTTTGCAATCACATTTGTTAATGATAGGTATCACTTCTACACTCTTACTTATTAAAAAAATAAATCTAAGGAAAAAAGCATCGTGGAAAAACAAACTTATTCTTACGAGGAAGCCTATGAAGAATCTTTACGATATTTTCAAGGCGACGAGTTAGCTGCACGTGTTTGGGTAAACAAGTACGCAGTAAAAGATTCTTTCGGAAATATTTACGAAAAATCTCCGAAAGACATGCATTGGAGAATAGCCAATGAAGTAGCCCGTATCGAGGCGAAATACTCTAATCCATTAAGTGCAGAGGAACTGTTCGACCTGCTCGACCACTTCAGGTACATCGTTCCGCAAGGAAGCCCGATGACCGGAATCGGTAACAATTATCAAGTAGCTTCTTTATCTAACTGCTTCGTGATCGGAGTAGATGGAGAGGCGGATTCTTATGGTGCCATCTTCAAAATAGACGAAGAACAAGTACAGCTTATGAAACGCCGTGGTGGTGTAGGACACGATTTGTCGCACATCCGCCCGAAAGGTTCTCCGGTGAAAAATTCTGCTTTAACCTCTACCGGCCTGGTGCCATTCATGGAGCGTTACTCCAATTCTACGCGTGAAGTTGCTCAGGACGGACGACGTGGCGCACTGATGCTGAGTGTATCTATCAAACATCCCGATTCAGAAGCATTCATCGATGCTAAAATGACGGAAGGTAAAGTTACAGGTGCCAATGTATCTGTGAAACTAGACGATGCATTTATGACCGCTGCTATCACAGGTACTCCATATATTCAACAATATCCAGTCAATGCCGCTGAACCAACAGTGCAAAAGGAAATCAATGCAACCAATTTGTGGAAGAAGATCGTTCACAATGCATGGAAATCGGCAGAACCGGGTGTATTGTTCTGGGATACCATATTAAAAGAATCCGTACCCGATTGCTATGCAGACTTGGGATACCGCACAGTTTCCACCAATCCATGCGGTGAAATCCCTTTGTGCCCGTATGATTCCTGCCGTTTGCTGGCTATCAATCTTTATTCCTATGTGGTAAATCCTTTCAAACCGGATGCATACTTTGACTTTGAATTGTTCCAGAAACATGTAGCGTTGGCTCAACGCATTATGGACGACATCATTGATCTGGAATTGGAGAAGATAGAACGCATCATAGAAAAGATTGACGCTGACCCCGAAAGCGAAGATGTGAGACATACGGAACGTGTATTGTGGGACAAGATTTATAAGAAGAGCGGACAAGGACGCCGCACCGGTGTAGGTATCACTGCCGAAGGTGATATGCTTGCTGCACTGGGATTGCGTTACGGTACGGAAGAAGCTACCGAATTCTCAGAAAAAGTACATAAGACGGTTGCCCTGAGTGCTTACCGTTCATCAGTAGAAATGGCAAAAGAACGTGGTGCATTCGAAATTTACGATACCGAACGTGAAAAGAATAATCCGTTCATCAATCGTTTGCGCGAAGCAGATCCCCAGTTGTATGAGGATATGAAAAAATACGGTCGCCGCAATATTGCCTGCCTTACCATTGCACCGACGGGAACCACCAGTCTGATGACTCAAACTACCTCAGGTATCGAGCCTGTATTCTTGCCCGTATACAAGCGTCGCCGTAAAGTAAATCCGAACGACACCAACGTACACGTAGACTTCGTGGATGAAACAGGAGATGCTTTTGAAGAATATATCGTCTTCCATCCCAAATTTGTTACATGGATGGAAGCACAAGGGCACAATCCTTCTAAACGTTACACACAAGAAGAGATTGATGTATTGGTTGAGCAATCACCTTATTATAAAGCAACCTCAAACGATGTAGACTGGCTGATGAAAGTCAAGATGCAGGGACGTATCCAGAAATGGGTAGACCACTCCATCAGTGTGACCATCAATCTGCCGAACGATGTGGATGAAGACCTGGTAAACCGCCTGTATGTAGAGGCATGGAAATCCGGTTGTAAAGGTTGTACGGTTTATCGTGACGGCTCACGTTCGGGCGTACTCATTTCTGCCAAGAGCGATAAGAAAGAAGAAATGCCTCCTTGCAAACCGCCTACGGTAGTAGAAACCCGCCCGTCAGTTCTGGATGCCGACATCGTACGTTTCCAGAATAATAAAGAAAAGTGGGTGGCATTCGTCGGTTTGCTGGACGGACATCCTTACGAAATCTTCACCGGTCTTCAGGACGATGACGAAGGTATCATTCTGCCGAAGAACGTTACTTCCGGACACATTATTAAGAAGGTGGACAAGGACGGCAGCAAGCGTTACGACTTCCAGTTCCAGAACAAACGCGGATATAAAGTCACCATCGAAGGTCTGTCCGAAAAGTTCAACAAGGAATACTGGAACTACGCCAAACTGATCTCCGGAGTATTGCGTTATCGTATGCCTATCGAACAGGTTATCAAGCTGGTCGGCTCTTTGCAACTGGACAGCGAAAGCATCAACACCTGGAAGAACGGTGTGGAGCGCGCATTGAAGAAATACATAACGGACGGCACAGAAGCCAAAGGCAAGAAATGTCCGAACTGCGGCAACGAAACACTTGTATATCAGGAAGGTTGCCTCATTTGTACCACTTGCGGAGCTTCACGTTGCGGATAAAAACAGACCTGTGAAATGCAAGCACAAACGTTTGCATAGGAATTTAAAAAACTTAGATAGCGGTAGCTGCTTGATTATGCGGAATAATGTCTATACTTGCATAGTCAATGCAGCTATTACTAAATCTAATATTATATGATACTATCTTTTCATATCGAGTACCGCACAAGTTGGGGTGAAGAGGTCAGAGTCTTAGGATCTATTCCTGAACTGGGTAACAATCAACCCGGTAAAGCCGTACCCTTACAAACAGTGGATGGCATTCACTGGACTTTAGATGCGGACATTCAAGCGCCTGAAAACGGCATCGTACAATACAGTTATCACATTTATCGCGACGGCAAAGATACACGTACGGAGTGGAACAGCCTTCCCCGCACGCTCTATGTATCGGCTGACAAGAAGAAGGTCTACCGCCTGCAAGACTGCTGGAAGAATCTGCCCGAACAGCAATACTTCTACACGTCTGCTTTCACGGAGTCCCTGCTTGCACATCCCGAACGTAGTGCCGCCCCCAAAAGCCACAAGAAAGGATTAGTGATCAAAGCGTATGCTCCGTGCATCGACAATGACCACTGCCTGGGCATTTGCGGCAACCAGAAAGTTCTGGGAGATTGGGACGCGGATAAAGCCGTTCTGATGAGCGACTCCAACTTCCCTGAATGGCAAGTCGAAGTAGACGCCTCGAAAATCAGTTTCCCGCTGGAGTACAAATTCATCCTTTATAATAAGAAAGAGCATCGTGCCGTGGCATGGGAGAACAACCCCAACCGCTACATGGCCGATCCGCAGATAGGCGCTAACGAAACACTGGTAATTGGTGACCGTTACGTTTACTTCGCCCTGCCCGACTGGAAAGGTGCCGGAGTAGCCGTGCCCATCTTCTCGCTGCGCTCCGAAAAGAGCTTCGGCGTAGGCGACTTCGGCGATCTCAGGCAGATGATAGACTGGGCAGTACTTACCCATCAGAAAGCCGTACAAATATTGCCTATCAACGATACTACCATGACGCATACATGGACGGATTCTTATCCATACAGCAGTATTTCCATTTATGCTTTCCATCCCATGTATGCGGATCTGAAACAGATGGGAACGCTGAAAGACAAAGAGAAAATGGCCGAATTCAAAAAGCGTCAAAAAGAGCTGAACGCCCTGTCCACTGTAGATTATGAAGCAGTAAACCAGACAAAATGGGAATACTTCCGCCTGATATACAAACAGGAAGGCGAGAAAGTATTGGCATCCAAAGCTTTCCGCCAATTCTTTGAAAGCAACAAAGAATGGTTACAACCATACGCCGTGTTCAGCTATCTACGCGATGCCTACAAGACGCCCAACTTCCGCGAATGGCCGAAATTCTCCGAATATAAGGCCGAAGAAATTGAGAAGCTGTGTCAACCTAAGTCCGCCGACTATCCACACATTGCCATCTACTTCTTCATCCAGTTCCACTTGCACCTGCAACTGTTGGCAGCGACGGAACATGCACGCGCCAACGGTGTAGTGTTGAAAGGTGATATTCCCATCGGTATCAGCCGCAACAGTGTAGAAGCATGGACAGAGCCTTATTATTTCAACCTGAACGGCCAAGCGGGTGCACCACCCGATGATTTCTCCGTAAACGGTCAGAATTGGGGCCTTCCCACCTACAACTGGGACGTAATGGAGCAGGACGGTTATTCTTGGTGGATGAAACGTTTCCGCAAAATGTCAGAATACTTCGATGCCTACCGTATCGACCACATCCTCGGCTTCTTCCGCATCTGGGAAATCCCGATGCATGCCGTACACGGACTGCTGGGTCAGTTTGTCCCCGCCCTGCCAATGACGCGCGAAGAAATAGAAGGTTACGGAATAGCATTCCGCGAAGATTTCTTTACGAAACCCTATATCCATGAATACTTCCTCGGACAAATGTTCGGCCCGCATACTGATTACGTAAAGCAGACCTTCATAGAGCCTACGGAAACGTGGGAAATATACCGTATGCGCCCTGAGTTCGACACCCAACGCAAAGTAGAGGCATACTTTGCCGGAAAGACGGACGAAGACAGCATCTGGATACGCGACGGACTATACGCATTAATCAGTGACGTATTGTTTGTGCCCGACCGTGAAGCCCCGCACAAATTCCATCCACGCATCGGTGTACAACACGATTACATCTACCGTGCCCTGAATGATTGGGAAAAGGCGGCGTTCAATCGTTTGTACGATCAGTATTACTATCACCGCCACAACGAGTTCTGGCGCGAACAAGCCATGAAGAAGTTGCCGCAACTGACGCAATCCACCCGTATGCTGGTATGCGGTGAAGACCTCGGCATGATTCCCGACTGTGTAGCTTGGGTAATGAACGATCTGCGCATCCTAAGTCTGGAGATACAACGCATGCCGAAAGATCCTTCACAGGAATTCGGACATCCGGACTGGTATCCGTACCGCTCGGTTTGCACCATCTCTACACATGATATGTCTACGCTACGCGGCTGGTGGGAAGAAGATTTCCTACAAACGCAACGGTACTACAACGCCATGCTGGGGCATTACGGTGCCGCACCTGCCGTTGCCACTCCGGAACTTTGCGAACAAGTGGTACGCAACCATCTTTACAGCAACTCTATCCTGTGCATCCTCTCCTTGCAGGACTGGATGGCTATGGACGGAAAATGGCGCAACCCCAATGTACAGGAAGAGCGCATCAACGTACCCGCCAACCCCAGACATTACTGGCGCTACCGTATGCACCTGACACTGGAACAACTGATGAAAGCGGATAGCCTGAACGAGAAGATCAAAGGACTGATAGAACAGACCGGACGAAAAGGATAATATTCAGGTAACACATTAGTGCTTTAATTATCAGCGCATTGCATTTACATTTCATTTTCGCCATGATGTAAAAGCATTTACCGCTGGATGTAACGACCTTTACCGCTTATTGTAACGCTCTTTACCTCCTATTGTAAATGCTTTTACCTCGGCATGTAAATGGAGTTACCATTTGAGGTAAACAAGATAACAATGAAAGGAAACAGCCGTGCCCTCGTAAGGTGAAATACATTCACCTGCCGAGGGCACGGCTGTTTGTTCGTAAGATGTGATTACCTGTTCGCAGGATGACAGGATACACTGACTGCCAGAGCTTCCGTAGTACACACAAAACCTCTGGCATAGTTCACTTTCTTGTTGGAACGGTAATACTCACATTTCCCCGCCATAGCCTCAATCGTTTTCGGATTCAGCGTAGGCAGGATACAAATATACCTGTTTTCTTTGTTTACTGGGCAGTTATTCTTATTTTTGTCATTAACCTAATATTCCATTGATATGAACAGTTATATATTCCTTGATAACGTCCGTTTCTTTGCCTACCACGGTGTAGGTCAGCAAGAGCGGGAAGTAGGTAATGAATTTGTCATTAACCTGAAATTGAAAGTCGATATTGCACGTGCCGCCGAGACTGACGATGTGACACATACCGTCAGCTATGCCGATGTATACGAAAATGTGAAAGCTGAGATGGAGATACCTTCTAAATTGCTGGAACATGTTTGCGGACGTATTGTAAAGCGCCTGTTCCGCACTTTCCCCACTGTTAAAGCTATTGAACTGAAACTCGCTAAACGCAATCCGCCCATGGAAGCCGATTTGGATGCGGCAGGAGTGGAAGTACAATGTGAAAGAGTTTAAAAAGAAACCTCCTCCATTCGTTCCAGTTCGCAGCCTCGAAACTGTACCACAATGCAATGTAACTGCGTATTCTGTATCAACTGCTTCACCTTGGGGGCAGCAGCATACATCCTTACCTGCCCCACTGCTTCCTGCCATTGCGTTTCGGTTTTCGATTCCGAATCTTTGGAGGAGAGGTATTTTAGTTCTATGATGTAACTGTGTGCCACTTCATAACGCAACAGGTCGGGCATTAGGAAAAGATCACAGAAACCATGGTTCAGTTCCAGTTCGGGAGCAAGCAGGTAGTAGGCGTTCACACTCAGATAAGCCGTGAAAAAGCCTTGGATATTTCGCTCGCCTTCGATGGCACTGCGAACGGAAGAGTTCTCCTTGTAGGCGTGAGCAATGAATTCCAGTGATTCACGCCAATGACCATCGTAAGCCATATCGTAGAATAAGTCCAGCATACTGTTGAGATCAATATACCGTCTCTCCTGATACTCTTCCAGCATGAATTCATAATACTGCTTACGCACATTGTTGTTAGGGATGCTAAGTACCATACGCTGTCCGCGTGTGGCGGTGATGGTGAGCATTCCGTAATAGAAGAGCAGACTGGGAAATATCTCCGGGTTGGCAATCTCTGTAGCAGGAAAAGTAGTGGTCAGGGCGGTGACTATCTGACCTTCCTCAGTGATTTTGCGCAGCACTCCTTTACGATTACCATCCAATCGATCCAGTTGAATAAGTTTCTTCATCTTGTTGTAATCCGTACGGGTGTTGGGATCTATCATTTCTTTGGGAGATTTTCCTAAAGTAATGTAATGTCTCAGATAATAAAACACCATGTCACAGTTGAACATCTTCGGATCGCGGTCTAAGCTTGCTTCGGCGAAACAATAATTATCATACCATGGCTTCATCTCCGCTATCATGGCTTCAACGTCGCCATTGTGCTGCCCGACATCCTTATAGTATTGCAGCATTTCGCGCACATCCTTTTCGCTGAATCCCAGCATCATGTTGAATTGGAAGTCGGTACTGATGTTCCATCCGATGTTGAATCCGCTGGTCAGGTCGTCCAAGATGACGGGGCTGACGCCGGTCATGAAGATGCGCTCGAACATACCTTTAAACTTCTTGAATACTTCTCGATAGAAGCCGCTGACATGGGTCAAGGCATGATACACCTCATTGCCTTGTTCATTAAGGACTACGTTGGTAAAATTATCATATTCATCAATGATAAGGTAAAGGGCAGCACCGGTATTGTGTGCCTGCCAATCCAGGAAGTTCAGTTTATTGGCAGAACCGAATTGCTCTTTCATATCTTTTTCGAACCCCGGATAATAGTAAGGTTCATAAATAAGAGCAAAATTATTCAAGGCTCCGCTGCAATAATCATCAAAATTCCGGTCTAATGCACCTATACCTCCCACGCGCGAGAAGTCGAGATAGAGTATCTGGTATTTCCCCTGCAACGGCGTAGGCTGACCGCCTATCCACAAACCTTCGAAGCGCTTCCGGAACTTTTCTTTTTGGGCGATGTCATAATAAGCCCGCAACATACTTAAGAAAATGCTCTTTCCAAAACGGCGGGGACGGATGAAGAATAAACTGTTGGGCTGCTGCTCCAGTAAAGGCAGATACATGGTTTTATCCACATAATATTGATTCTGTTCCACCACTTCTACAAAGTTGGATACGCCATAAGGTATTCTTTTTACATTCTCTTCTATAATTGTTCCCGTTTTCATATTATTTCGGCAGCGATAAGACAAAAGTAACTCATTCTTGCCGAAGGAACAAACAAAGCACAGGAAAGTTTGCTGGCCTTTCATAGACTGCGATGGTAAATTAGTATGAATCGAACCATAGCTTTTCTGAATGAACTATAAAAACAGCCCTCTTATCATCAGCTTTATAAATAATTATTTATACCTTTGCTGCCAACAAAATAACCGACCAAATGGTAAACTTAAAGATTACAACAGCATTATTTACTGTTTTACTACTATTTTCTTGTTCACACAAAAGCGAAACAGAAACATTATTCTCACATGCCGATACACTCATAGAAGAATATCCCGACAGTGCACTCCAGTCATTGGACTTATCACCGGAAGAAATAGAAGGACTTTCCGACAAAGAATGCGCACGCTATGCGTTATTACTTGCACGTGCCACGGACAAGTGCAAGCTCTCTTTGCTACCTTGCGACTCACTGCTGAATGTAGCATTAGATTATTATGACGATGACGAGAAAGAAAAAGCGATAGCATTGCTCTATAAAGGCAGACTGGCTGTTGAAATGGAAGAAGCAGAAGAAGCAACAACTTGTTTCCAAAAGGGATTAACCATCATACAAGATTTCCCGAAAGAGCTTAAGACAAAGAATTTACTTCTCAGTTCATTGGGAAATATCTATTTTGATGCCGGATACTATGACAAATCTATGGAAATATACGAAACGATGTATGAATGTTGCACTACAGATCTGGAAAAATCAATAGCATTGAACAATATCAGTACATATTATTGCTTAATAGATGAAAAGGATTCTACCTTAATGTTCCAGCGCGAAGCATTAAATTATGCTATAGCTTCGGGAGATTCTCTACAGATTGCAATGTCTAAACACAATTTAAGCCTGAAATTTGATAATTTTAACGAGCTTGATTCCGCCTTATATTATGAAAAAATGGCTCTCAAAGAACTACCTCAAAAGGAAAATCATGGAAACTGCTACTTCAATCTCGGAGATTTACTTTTAAAAACAGGTAAAAATAAAGACTCTGCTCTTTACTATTTAACCAAAGCCTTAGAGGATGTACCCATTGAAAGCAAAGCTTCATGTCTAAAAAGTTTATATAATCTTGAAAAAGAAAACGGAGATTACAAAACAGCAAATACCTATTTAGAAGAACATTCCGCTATCATAGACTCATTATTTTACATGGAACAGTCAACAGAAATACAACAACTGATTTATGAATACAATACCAAAATGAGGGTAAGAGAGGAACAATTAAAAGGAAAGCGCACCATACACCGCACTATTGCAGGATTCGTTTCGATTTGCTTTCTCATTATACTTGCTTATCAAAACTATATAAACCGGAAGAAACGTATTCAACTCCAATACAAACAATCATTAGAGCAAACACAGAATAAGTTATCATCTTTAGAAACTACCATTGAAAACAATCAGCTAATGATTACCTTATTAAAGCAAGAACAGAACATTTTAAAGCAAGAACATGAAAACAAAGAACAGCAAATAGAAGAAAGAGAACAAGCCATAGCTCGCTTAAAAGAAGAGAAACAACAGTTACTCCATTGGTTGTTTGCCCAAAGCAGCATTTACCAAAGAGTGATTGCTCTATCCCAACAAACCACTTCGAATAAAAAACAAATGAAAGCTTTAACCACTACGGAGCAGGAACAACTGAAAAAGACAATATTCGGAATTTATCAAAGTTACATATCTTTCCTCCACAAAGAATATCCCAAGTTAACGGAAGATGATCAATTGCTCCTTTGCCTACAGAAAACTTCACTTAACCCATTAGCCATTGCAATTTGTTTTGGCTATACCGATACGCACCCTCTCAATCAAAAAAAATACAAAATGAAAGAGAGAATGAGTAGAGAAGAAAGTAAGGTGTGACTACTAAATTTGATATTCACCTACTTATCAACACATTACATTTCTATAGTATGACTGCAAAAATGCATTCATGATAATTTTTTGCCCTAACTTTGCAATCATAAACCATTAATTAAATATAGAAATGAAAACAAAAGTATTATTTATTCTATTATCGGTATTATTCATTATGCCCATAAATGCAATCCCCCACAAAAAGCATCGACACAAAGTAAATGCTAAAATTATTAGTACAAATTATAAAACTACCACCCGCAGCCCCTTATTTTTTAGCCTAACTGCTGACGAAACAGACAACAACTTAGCTATTACTTTTCAATTTCCCTTAGAGGAAGCAGATATCACTGTGACTGATAAAGATGGAAACATAGTCGTCTCTGAATTGAATTCCTCCATCTATGAAGGAAAAACAGTTTACGTTCCAAATTCTGATTCTTATCCCTATCTGGTAGAAATCACTTCTCCTCGTTTAGATATAGAAGCAGAAATTACATCAGAAGATTATTAAGTTAACCATAATACTAATTTAAAACATTTATGATTATGAAAAAGTATTTCGTAAGTCTATTCTGCATTGCCGCATTTTGCGCTTGCACAGACCAAGTCAATGAGTTCCCATCGCAACCCGATGGGTCTCAATCAAAAACAATCGTTCAGGCTCCTTTAGACCAAGTGACCGCACAAAAAAAGTTTGCCAAAGCATTGTCTAAAGCTGTATCCAACAGCCTTGACGTACGCAAGTTTCTTAAAGCCGAAGCTGTGGCACAATTTGACAATGATTATGATATATTCTATCCGTTGGTAAAAAACAAAATAGTATATGACAAGCAAAGTCTCAGAGATATTTTATTGTCTTACTGTAAAGACGAAAATGAACTCGTTCAAATTGAACAATCTCTTCCTTTACTGAATATATTGGTTCCTGATTTATCTCTATTCTGGGATTTTAATGCAGAAAAATGGAATGTGGATGATAAAGAAGTATCCGTAATATGCCGGGACGATAAAGACAATACGTTATACGAAAACGGTGAAAATATCGGAAAAATGACAACGGGAGACATTCCTGATTTCCCTTGTCTCGTAGTGAAAAACAACGAACGCATGAAAGTTTCCAGTGTCAAGACCAGATCGGGAGAGGCCACTTACGAATTTTTAAGTGATGCCTTTGACGGTAGTAAAAGAAAACTTCAGACACGACACTATGAGGAAGACATAAATCTGCAACCTACAGAAGATTTAGAGGCATATGTCAATGGCAGCGAAATAATGTCGTCTGTAAAAGATGCATGGAACGAATTCAAAAATGTTCCCAACGCCTATCAAAGAGATTATATCTATTATGGAATAACTAAAGAAAATAAGCCCGGAACTTTAAATAGATATATCAGAGAGAAATTGTATAGATTCAGAATTGCTGCCAATGCATACAGTGCCATTAATGATCCCACACAAGACCCAACACTGCAAGACACACAGAAAAACAAAGGGTATCTAACTAACGAAGAAATTATACAGAAGATATGGACAGATGGAAACTTCGAGTTCCACTTTAAGTCATATATATCAGGTGAGGACAGCAAAGAAGCAATGGAAGCTAAGCTTACATTTACTATTAACCCAAGAGATGCATTCTCGTTAGAAAAAATACATTTAAAGCACAAGAACTCTACAGCATTCAGACAATCCAAAAATTTCTATACGGTGGATGCTAAGAATCTAAGATCAAAATGGATTTATCCGGAAAAATCCGATAAAAATGCAGACGATCTGGTTTTCACATTACCATGGGATCTATATAATAAATCTCTATCTATCTTCATGTTTGTAGAAGAGTGGGATAAAGGCCAAACAATCACTCAAGAGAAAAGTGTTGTGAGCGAGTTTGTCAATAAAGCAGACTTCTCAATTGAAGGAAGCGGCAGCATAGGAAAAGTCAGCTTATCAACTAAACTGGGGTATGGTTTTTCTCATACCAAAACTGTATCAAATAAGGCAACGATTCAAACCACAGTAGAATCAGATCCATTAGGAACATTATATTTTCAATACAATGATCCTATCATCCGCGATGAAATCAACGGAACTTATAAACTATATAACGTTTCCAGTGGCAGTGTAGTAGCCACACTCTTACCCGTCGATTCATCTAAGTAAAAAAAGAATTTACCTATAAGTAGCTTCCGGATTACGATGCATTATCCGGTTTGCTACTTATAGGTAATTAATATTATAATACTAAATTATGAAACTAACATACTACCTTCTATTAATAGCCGCATTATTACTAACGGCCTGCAATAATGATGAGGACGAAGAAAAAGAATTCATCATGACTACTCCCCCTATCGGAGAGACCTTCGAAGGCTCGGAAACATCTATAACATTTGAAAGCGAAGACAGTGTCAGTATCCACATCCTCTATCCAGAAGAGAGAATGAAACATCCGGTAGGAAAATCCAAGTATTTATTTGACAATGGGAAAATACAGATATTAAGTCCACATGAACCTTCTTTTCCCTCTATCGAAGCAACAGAAACTTTCGTCAGGTCCTTTGAGGGGCGTTTCACCAGCAACAATAGATTAGAAGCCCGTTTTACAATAATATCGGAGCATGCGTACTGCAGTATGATGGGAACAGGCCTTTGGTATCGTGTCAAACATCCCCAATAAAGGATGTTTTCCTGTCGTGCTCAGAAAGAGAAAATGCTTCGACTGCACTTAGCATGACAATGCCCCAAAAGCATAAAGTGACTAAGATGACATATTTATAAACAATTGATATTATAATATTAAATGAAAAGAATTACATTATTTCTACTATTGGCACTATACCTATCACTACAAGCCTTTGCACAAATAAGAATCGGCGTAGATGCAGGAATGAACCTGACACACTTTAAAAGCAGTGATAACTATGTACAAAAGATAGGTGGCATGGGAACTGGATTCCAAATTGGAGGAACCCTGGATTATGAATTCAAAAAACATTGGATGTTGATGTCGGGAGTCTCGTTCATGCAAACCCAAAGCAGGATGGAAATGGAATATGGCATGCTTCCCCGTTTCCCGGATGCTAAGATAAAACTAAACCATATCGTTATCCCGCTAAAGGTAGGATACAAATTCAAAATTAGCAAGACGTTGAGTTTGATTCCTTCAGTCGGAATGTATGCTTCATATAACTTTAGTGCCGGTGACTGCCCATTGGACATCAAATCTCCGGCTGACGGCAAGAAGATACATGAGAAATGGAATCCGATGAAAGGATATACCGATGCATTTTATATCTCTGACTTGCCCTATGAATTATACCGCATTAATCTCAATCCTCTTCGCCACTGGACTTATGGAGGAATTGCAGGACTGAAAGCTGTTATCGGCAGGCATTATACACTATCATTCCAATACTATGAGGCCATTAAGCGAATACAGTATCAGTGTAGTATAAGAGATTATGGCTATCAGCTTTCTGTAGGATATATATTCTAAATCCTATAGTTGCAAAGAGCAATTGAGAAACACCATCTTCGGGTTATACAATAATTACATTTCCAAAAATATCATGTTTTTTACGGAATGAAATCCGCAAAAAACATGATATTTTTGGATTTACACTTATTATCTGTTATCTTTGCTTTCAGGAAAAAAGCAATAAGAGTATGATAACAAGAGTATTAGAAGAAAGTATACGAAATAAACTGGGACAAGATAAAGCCATTGTCATCATGGGGGCACGCCAAGTAAGGTAAGACTACCTTATTGAAACATCTGTTCAAAGAAAAAGAAGGTATATTGTGGCTCAATGGAGACGAACAGGATACTCGTGCACTTTTTGAAAACATCTCGGCAACGCGTTTGAAGTATATCTTCGGCAATAATAAAACTGTTATCATAGATGAAGCACAACGAATTGAAGACATTGGGATAAGACTTAAACTCATCACAGACCAACTGCCGGACATTCAACTGATAGCAACCGGAAGTTCTTCTTTCGACCTTGCCAACAAAATCAATGAGCCACTGACCGGAAGGAAATGGGAATATAAAATGTATCCCCTCTCCTTTGAAGAGATGGTAAATCATCATGGACTTATGGATGAGAAAAGACTACTTCCCCACCGACTGGTATATGGCTATTATCCGGACGTAGTGAACCATCCCGGCTCAGAGGTTGAAATTCTGAAACAACTTTCCGACAGTTATTTATATAAGGATATCCTGGATTGGGAACATATAAAGAAAGCCAACAAAATAGTAAAACTATTACAAGCTCTTGCTTTTCAAGTAGGTTCCGAAGTTTCATATAATGAATTAGGGCAACTGTGTGATTTAGATCCAAAGACAGTGGAACGTTATGTCATTTTATTGGAACAATCATATATCATCTTCCGCTTAGGATCTTTCAGCCGTAATTTACGAAATGAACTAAAGAGTAGCCGAAAAATATATTTCTATGACAACGGCATCCGCAACGCGGTTATCGCCAACTTTGCATTAGCCGAAACCCGCCCTGATATTGGAGCGTTATTCGAAAACTTTATAGTATCGGAACGAATAAAGTTTTTACATTACCACCATCTATGGTATAACACATGGTTCTGGCGCACCACTGCCATGCAAGAAATCGACTTCATTGAAGAAGGCAACGGGCAACTGGCAGCTTATGAGTTTAAATGGAATCCAAAGAGAATCGCCAAAGTACCAAAAACATTTACCAACAGTTACCCGAACGCTACATTCAATGTTATCACGCGAGATAATGTGGAAGAGTTTCTATTATAATTATTACCTACCACCGGTTATTACATTGGAGAAGGGCTAAGAAAGGGACTTATAAATGCAGCATAACAGCAAAAAGTCGTCCTTATTTTCTCCTTTATCCTCTCTTTTTCTTCCGCTTTTTGGCAGACTCCACCGCCTCGGCAACCACCGGTTTATTTTCAAATCGTTTGGTATAGCCGGTGTAATCCGGAACCGTACGTTCGTACATAGGATCTACAAACAACGGACTTGAAATAATATGATCTGCCGTACTACGGTTACAACAGAAAACGATATTCTCCACACCGGCCAGACGAGTCAATGCCTTTACATCCGTATCGTGCGGCTGCAACGTCATCGGGTCAGTGAAGAAGAAAAGGTAATCAATCTCACCGTCCACAATGCGGGAACCCATTTGCTGGTCACCGCCCAAAGGACCGGATTTCAGAATGGTAAAGTCCCACTCAACATCGGGATGCTTTTCCTTAAGAGCCTCAAGGATAAGAGTTCCTGTAGTACCTGTACAGTAAAACTTGTGCCCCATAAGCAATTCTGAGTTCCAGAGGACCCACTCAATGAGGTCTTTCTTCATGGCGTCGTGCGCCACTAATCCAATCTTTCTAACTAATTTTGTCATAAGCCAATACCGTTTAAATAATAAACAATCGGTAAAAAGAAAAAGCTATAATTGCGAGAAAAATTTCTTTCCACGTAAATAATACTGCGCCAAGATACTGCTTTTTGTCCATTCCGGTATCACGGAAAGGGAAGTTTTTTTCAGGTTTTCTTCGCGTGCAGCAGTGAAAGAAGAACGTAACCGACGATATTCACGGCGCGCACGAAGTACAGCCAATGCATTGGGGAACTGGAGTTTAAGAGCAAAATTCAATGCAGCCACATAGTCGAGGACAGCACGAATACGCATCACCGAAGACAAATCTTCCGAAGGCAGGTTCTTGTAAAGCATGACAAGATTATTACGAAAATTGAGGTAAGTCTTTCGGGGATTTTCTTTCTTTAAAGTAGCACCGCCTACATGATAAACCACACTTTGCGGCACACATACAATCTGCCTGCCACGTGCACGAAGTCTCCAGCATAAGTCTATTTCTTCCATGTGGGCAAAGAATCGTCCGTCCAGCCCTCCGGCCTCACAATAGTCTTTCAGGCGGATAAACAAGGCTGCACCTGTAGCCCAAAATACAGGAATAATGGTATCGTATTGCCCTTTGTCCTCCTCTACCACACCCATAATCCGCCCACGACAGAACGGATAGCCGTAACGATCGAGAAAGCCGCCTGCCGCACCTGCATACTCAAACTTCCCCTTCTGCCGCCAACTCCGTATCTTCGGCTGGCAAGCTGCTGCCTCAGGATGTGCCTCCATATAATCTGCCAATGGCTGAAGCCAATGCTCCGTCACTTCCACATCCGAATTGAGAAGTACCACATACTCAGCATCCACTTCCAGCAAAGCCTTGTTATAACCATCGGCAAAACCCTGGTTTTCTTCCAGCAGTATCAATCGGACGGTAGGAAACTCCCGACAAAGCACCTCAACAGATGCATCCGTTGAACCATTATCAGCAACATACACCACAGCACCGTCTGCTTCGGAAAAGCGTACCACGGAGGGAAGAAATGAGCGAAGCATTTCACACCCGTTCCAGTTTAATATTACAACTGCTATCTTATCCATTTTGCTTCTCCAGTTCTTCACGTTTCAGTTTCCAACGTTTATGAGACCAGAACCAATAGGCAGGAGCACGACGAATCGTTTGTTCCAGACGGCGTACGAAAAGTTCGGTTATCTCCCCTTCAGCAGTCTGTTTAGGGGTTTCGGTCAACAAATCGAAGTAGGCTTTGCAATGTCCTCTGCCTTGTCTCTCCAATTCGCAATAAAATACAGGATAATTCATCATCCTGGCAATACGTTCACCTCCATCCATGAATACGGTTTCCTGGTTCAGGAAAGTAGTCCAGTGGTGAGCTTCGTTACGATTGGGCGATTGATCGGTAATCAAACCGACCACTACATGCTTCCCTTCACGGCGCAACCGGATCACTTCGCGGGCAGTAGAGTGCTTCGGCACATTATAACCACCATGCCGGGCACGGATAAGCTTAAACATTTCGTCCACATACTTATTTCGCAAAGGTTTATACACCTGTAGCGGCACATCTTCGGGCTTCATGAAAGCGCCCATTGCTGTCAACCACTCAAAGTTGGCATAATGGGGAATGAGCACAACAATGCCTCCATGTTTTTCGAGCATGGCAAGATATTCTTCTGTGTTACCATACTCCATACGCCGGGAAAGGTCTTCGAATGACATACGCATCATCTTGATTTCTTCCAGCATATAATCGCAGATGTAGTGATAAAACTCACGCTCAATCTCACGAAGTTCGGCTTGAGACTTTTCCGGAAAAGAATTCTTTAGGTTTTTACGAACCACCCCACGACGGTAATGCACCACATGGCGCATCAAGAGATAGAGTCCGTCAGACAATATATAGAGTGCCCGGAAAGGAAGCAAAGCCAGAAGCCACATACCTGCGTAAGTCAGCCAGTAGATAAGTTTCGATTTCATACTTTTCTTATACCTTATTATAATAGTAAAGTTCCCTGCAACGCCGTCCCGTCTTCATTGAAATTGCCCAAGCGTACAGATACCACTTGATTGTCCAGTGTATCATTATGGGGAACCTCTATCCGGATATAGTTAGCCGTAAAGCCATGCATCGGTGCACCCGGCTTGGAACGTTCCAGCAATACCGGCATAGTTTGTCCGATATGGCGGGCATAGAATGCATGCGTCTTTTCATCCGAAAGTTCCAAAAGACGCTGACTGCGACGATGCTTTTCCTCCGGAGTTACCACATGGTCTATCTTCAAAGCCTGTGTACCCGGCCGTTCGGAATAGCTGAACACGTGAAGTTGGGTCACATCCAGACTCTTAATAAATTCATAAGCCTGCTCAAAGTATCCATCCGTTTCACCCCGCGTACCCACTATGACATCCACACCGATAAAAGCGTCGGGCATCATTTCTTTCACTCTCTGCACTTTGGAGGCAAAGAGTTCCGTATCATACCGACGGCGCATCAGTTTTAAAACGTCGTCACTGCCGGACTGCAATGGAATATGGAAGTGAGGCATAAAACTGCGGGAATGCGAAACAAACTCTATGATCCCATCAGTCAGCAAATTAGGTTCTATGGAAGAGATGCGATAACGTTCAATACCTTCTACCTCGTCCAACGCCTTCACCAAGTCGAAGAAAGTCTCTCCGGTGCTCTTGCCGAAATCGCCAATGTTAACACCGGTCAACACAATCTCCTTTCCCCCTTCGGCTGCAGCCTGACGTGCCTGTTCTACCATAGAGGCAACCGTTCCATTGCGGCTCCGTCCGCGAGCAAAAGGAATGGTGCAATAGGAACAATAATAATCGCAACCATCCTGTACTTTCAGAAAATAGCGAGTACGATCTCCCCGTGAGCAGGACGGCGCAAATGAATGGATATCTTTCAACGCTGAAGCATACGCCTCTCCCGACTCATTTTTCTGTAAATTACCGAGATATTGAAGTAAGTCCTTTTTCTGTTCGGCACCAAGTACCACGTCCACCCCCTCAATCTTTGCAACGGTTTCGGGCTTCAACTGGGCATAACATCCGGTCACAACCACGAAAGCATCCGGATGTTGCTTCACCAAGCGATGAATAGCCTGGCGGCATTTCTTATCTGCCACCTCCGTCACCGAGCAAGTGTTCACTACACAGATGTCCGCCTTCTCTCCCTTACGTGCCGTACGCACGCCTGCTTCCCGCAAAATCTTACCGATAGTAGAGGTTTCCGAAAAGTTCAACTTACACCCCAACGTATAGTAAACCGCTGTCTTATTTTGAAATATATTGGTATCAATCATATCTATTCTAAACACATTTCTGCCACAAAGTTACATATAATTCTTAGAATTTTCCTACTTTTGCACAAATCATCAATTTTCGTGCAATGATACAAGAGAACTTTATCAAACTCTACGAGCAGAGTTTCCGTGAGAACTGGGATCTTCCTTGCTATACCGATTACGGTGAAGACGAGAGTTATTCCTATGGACAAGTGGCGCAAGAGATAGCTAAATTGCACTTGCTATTCAAACATTGCAGTCTGCGCCGGGGCGACAAAATAGCTATTATCGGCAAAAACAATTCCCGTTGGTGCATTGCTTATATGGCAACCATCACTTATGGAGCCATCGTTGTCCCCATCCTTCAAGATTTTAATCCGAACGATGTACATCATATCGTCACTCATTCCGAATCTGTTTTTCTCTTTACCAGCGATGCCATCTGGGACCATCTGGAAGAAGAACGGCTGACCGGACTGCGTGCCGTGTTCTCCCTTTCCGATTTCCGTTGTCTTCACCAGCGTGACGGTGAAACAATCAACCGTTTCCTCAAACATCTGGATGATGAAATGCATGAAACTTATCCGAAAGGTTTCCGCCGGGAAGACGTGCAATATACAACCCTCTCTAATGATAAGGTGATGCTGCTGAACTATACTTCGGGTACCACCGGTTTCAGTAAAGGTGTTATGCTGACAGGAAACAATCTGGCAGGAAATGTCACTTTCGGTATACGCACCGAGCTATTAAAGAAAGGAGACAAAGTATTATCTTTCTTACCTTTAGCCCATGCCTACGGTTGTGCCTTCGACTTTCTCACTGCCACTGCTGTGGGAACCCATGTCACACTTCTAGGTAAAGTCCCCTCCCCCAAGATACTGATGAAAGCTTTCGAGGAAGTAAAGCCCAATCTCATTATTACCGTACCGCTTGTTATCGAGAAAATCTATAAAAATGTTATCCAGCCCACTATCAATAAGAGAACTATGAGGTGGGCACTCAGCATTCCTTTACTCGATGGACAAATCTACGGGCAAATCCGTAAAAAACTGGTAGATGCCCTGGGCGGACGTTTCAAAGAAATCATTATCGGTGGAGCTGCCATGAACCCGGAAGTGGAAGAGTTCTTCCACCGCATCAAGTTTCCGTTCACTATCGGTTACGGTATGACAGAATGTGCACCATTGATCAGCTACGCTCCCTGGAACGAATTCATCCCGACTTCTTCCGGTCGTGTACTCGACATCATGGAAGCCCGGATTTATAAAGAAAATCCGGAAGCTGAAATTGGTGAGATACAAGTGCGAGGCGAAAATGTAATGGCAGGATATTATAAAAACCCGGAAGCCACGAAGGAAGTTTTTACCGAAGACGGCTGGCTGCGTACCGGTGACTTGGGAAAGCTGGACGAAAATAATAATCTCTATATCCGTGGCCGCAGCAAGACCATGATTCTCAGTTCCAGCGGGCAGAATATTTTCCCCGAGGAAATTGAAGCACGTCTCAACAATCTGCCATTCGTTCTGGAAAGTCTGATTATCGAGCGTAATAAGAAACTGGTCGCTTTGGTTTATGCAGATTATGAAGCGCTGGATTCCCTTGGCCTGAACCAAACGGAAAATATCAAAACCATTATGGATGAGAATCTGAAAAACCTGAATAACAGTGTGGCCAGTTACGAAAAAGTAAGCCAGATACAGCTCTACCCTAACGAATTTGAGAAAACCCCCAAAAGGAGTATCAAGCGCTACTTATATAACAGTATTGCAGTAGATTAGTATGTTATTAAACATACAAAAAGTCGTCAAAAGGGGCTAACCTCCAAAAAAAACATAAAAAAAGTTGGGATTTGGAGAACAACCTATCAAAAAAGTACATACCTTTGCAGCGTTTTAATAAAGCAATTGATTGTATTACGTTTTTAAAAAAGCAAAGAAAATGAAAAAATTAGTTTTGATGGCTGTAGCTATTGTAGCAGTATCTTTCGCATCTTGTGGTAACAAACAAGCTGACGCTGAAAAAGCAACAGCAGATTCTATCCGTATTGCTGACTCAATTGCAGCAGTAGAAGAAGCAGCTGCAGCAGCAGCTGAGGCAGCAGCAGCCGCAGCAGCAGACACTGTAGCAGTAGATAGTGCAGCAGTTGTAGCTGAATAATTTCAGAACAACACACTGAGAGAATTGAAAGTCTGACGTGCGAAAGCACGAACAGACTTTTTTTATACCCTTTTGTTTCCTTAGCCCTACAATTTTTCCTACATTCATATTCTTATTTATTTTAAATTATTCTTATCTTTGCTTGGCAACATTAAATAATAACCTTATGAAAATAAAACCGTCAAACAAATTAAAATACTTAGCGACAGAATATAAGTTGGGTGACTTCTTCCGCAATTTCATTGCAGTAGTATTAGGCATTATTCTCACCTTTGCCGGAAGCGACTGGATTACAGAACGCAACACCCAAAAGGAAATAAAGAAATCACTGCAACTGGTGAAAAGTGAGCTTCTTCTGAATAGGGAAGAAATAGAAGCTATGGGAAACAGAGTAACTTTGGAACAACGTGCCGCAAATTATCTTTTTGAGAATAAAGACAATGCAAGTAGAATACCTAAGGATTCCATTAATAAATATTTCCCTCTTCTTTTTCAATGGAGCAAATTCACATTCACCAATGATGCCATAGAAATGCTCAAAGCTTCTGCACTTATTCAAAAAATTCAGAACAAAGAACTTGCCCTGCAAATAATCAAAGCATACGGAGCCATCAAAGCCGCTGAAACATCTTTTGAAACATATAGTAATATAAAAGATCATGTGCAAAACGACTTCAATGATAATCCCAAAGTAAAGTCTTATGCATACAACCTGACGAGGCTAAGAGAAAAAACCGAAGATATCGTAAAAGACTTAGGGCAACAACTTCATCTTCTATTTACCCTACCGGAAGGTTTACAACTCCTTCAAGCAATCCCCAATATACAAAAAGCACGAATTTATTTCGCCTGTGTAGAAGAAATCGATAAAACAATCGAAGCTATCGAAAAAGAATGCGAATAAACCAACAGCTGAAAGAATAAATGAAAAAGAAACTGAAAGAACTCATTACATCCCCTACCACAACAAGACGATTAGGAGATTTTATCTGTAATTTTACAGCAGTAGTATTAGGCATCATTATCACTTTCATAGGCAGTGATATGATCCAAGAACACAATAAAAAGAAAGAGGTTACACAAGCTTTACAATTGGTGAAAAGCGAATTGCTCATCAACAAAGAAATAATAGAGGATATGAAGGAATTAGAGATATTCAACAAACAAGGAGCACGCTATCTGCTTCAATATAAGGACAGAATAAATGAGACATCCTCAGATTCTTTAAACTATTACAACTATTTTCTTTTCCAATCAAGAGACTTTCTTCCTCTTACCGACGCTATGGAAATGCTCAGTGCATCTTCTCTAATGCAAAATATTGAAAGCAAAGAGCTTGTTGTTCAAATCATTCAGGCGTATGCCGTTATTAAAAGTTCACATAAGTTTTATGAAGGCTTTTCCAAAACAAAAGAAAATATGACAGCAAAACTTAGCGATCGACAAGATTTTCAGGAATTCTCTAATAAAGGTAAGACGACGCTGAGGGAAACCTGGAATTTTGTTTTTAACCTCCCGGAAGGCCTTGCTGCCATACGGCAAATCTCCTATATACATGATGATCCGCAGCTTACGTACAACCATCACCTAGAATTAATTGACGAAACCATCAAAAGAATTGACAAGGAGTATTAGGTGACGTTAAAAAATAAAGTGGTATAATGGGCGTTCTATTTTTTTCCAATAGGAAATTTCTTTCCCAATAGGAGAAAAAGAATTTAGTAATAGACTAATAATACGAATCAATAGTTGAATTTAGTTTCTCTCAGGTGCGGGTTGATTTCTTTCAGAGCGGTTTTGAATTAAATGATGATTTATCAGTTCGCTTTTGATAGTCAGTACTATCTGTCATCCTTCGACAAGCTCAGGATGACAGATAGTACTGCTTAATCATTTGCTTCATTACTTTTCCGTTTTGAAACAAATGCTCATTTATATGTACCAAGTTATTTTTAAGCATTACTAAGTTAACATACTTATCACATCCGGTAAATGCTTATCAAAAATAAAAAAGCCCGGCTCCTCTCGGAAACCAGACTTTTTCTATATATGAAGTATTCAATTATGCTTCTTCAGCAACAACTTCGAAAGGAATTTCTACAGAAACTTCCTTGTGCAGCTTAACGATAGCTTTGTACTGGCCAACTTCTTTCACAGCGTCTTTTACAACGATGATCTTACGGTCAATTTCATGACCTAATTTAGCCAATTCTTCTGCAATCTGGATGTTACCAACAGAACCGAAGATAGTACCGGTTGAGCTAACTTTAGTAGCGATCTTCAAAGATACGCCTTCCAATTTAGCTGCCAATGCTTCAGCATCCTTCTTGATTTTTTCCAATTTGTGAGCACGTTGCTTCAAATCTTCAGCCAACATTTTCTTTGCAGCAGGAGAAGCAATCACAGCTTTACCTGTCGGGATGAGGTAGTTACGACCATAACCAGACTTAACAGTTACGATATCGTTCTTATAACCCAAGTTTACAATGTCTTCTTTCAATATAATTTCCATACTTTCCTCCTCCTATTATTTCATCATGTCAGTTACATAAGGCAACAAAGCCAAGTGACGGGCTCTCTTTACAGCTTGAGCTACACGACGTTGGAACTTCAAAGAAGTACCGGTGATGCGACGCGGAAGGATCTTACCTTGCTCATTCAAGAATTTCTTCAAGAATTCAGGATCCTTATAGTCGATATACTTAATACCACTCTTTTTGAAACGGCAGTATTTTTTCTTCTTAACGTCCACTGACGGCGGAGTTAAATATCTGATTTCTGATTGAACTTGTGCCATGATTAATCCTCCTTTTTAGTTGATTTAACACTTCTTCTCTTCGCAGCGTATTCAGCAGCGTACTTGTCTTGCTTGAAAGTCAAGAAACGGATAACGCGCTCATCACGACGGAAGTTAAGCTCTAACTTGTCAATTACAGTAGGGTCTGCATTGAACTCAATCAGCTGATAGAAACCAGTTGACTTCTTCTGGATAGGATATGCCAGTTTTTTCAGTCCCCAGTTTTCCTCATTTACGATCTCAGCACCTTCAGCAGTAAGGATGCCTTTGAATTTTTCTACCGCTTCCTTCATCTGAACATCAGACAAAACGGGAGTTAAAATGAAAACGGTTTCGTATTGATTCATACTTGTTTAATTAATGAATTAATAATTCGTTTAAAAATTTGCGGTGCAAAGGTAGGGATTTTATTTTGATCTACAAACATTTAATGTTTTTTTGTGCCGCGAGGATAGGATTTATCATGGAAGTGACTTACCTTTGCAAAGTTGTTTAAACAATAATTTCATGATCGAGCAATTTAACTTTGACATCCGGCTTATCTTTGCCATACTGAATGGTAAAGTTTCCGCCGCAATCAACCGAAAACTGTCCCGTAACTTCCGCCAGAACGGTTTGGAGATTACTCCGGAGCAGTGGACCGTCCTTATCTTTTTGTGGGAAAAAGATGGAGTGACGCAACAAGAGTTGTGTAATGCAACTTTTAAGGACAAACCCAGTATGACGCGCCTGATAGATAATATGGAACGCCAACATTTAGTGGTTCGTATCTCTGACAAGAAAGATCGCCGCACCAATCTGATCCACCTCACCAAAGATGGAAAGGAACTGGAAGAACAAGCACGAGTGATTGCCAACCAAACTCTGAAAGAGGCATTGCATAGTATCACTGTGGAAGAACTGCGCGTAAGTCAGGAAGTATTAAGAAAAATATTTTTTAATACGAAAGATTAGTGCAAAATACAGCGAAAGAATTAGTATAAACGGCTTATGGAAAGCCTGCAAAACCAACTATTTATCCTCAATAATAGTTTTTTTGCAAAAATAATTTCGCTTGTTAAAGAATTATGCTTTTCTTTGTGACAAGAATATAATAATCTATTAAAATACACACACATGAAAGGTTTATTAAAAAATCTGGGCTTGATATTAGTCTTGGTAGGAGCTGTAATTTTAGTTTCATGCTCTTTTACCGGTAATGTTAACAACAATACCCTTTTAGGTACTTCAGCAGTTTTGATGGTACTGGGTTTGATTTCATACATTATTATCAATAAGAAATTGGCAGACTAATCATCGGAAAAGAATAAAAAAGGCGGTTACTTTAAAAAAGTAACCGCCCTTTTTGTTTCGTGAAGAGCAGAAGTTTATTAAGCTTCCAGCTCCGGTGTAATCAGTTTGTATCCTTTTCCGTGGATATTGATGATTTCAATAGAAGGATCTTCTTTCAGATGTTTACGCAACTTCGTGATGTACACGTCCATACTACGGGCATTGAAATAGTTGTCATCAATCCAGATCGTCTTCAAAGCAAAGTCACGCTGCAGGATTTCATTAGCATGAGCGCAAAGCAAGCCCAAGAGTTCAGACTCTTTAGTAGTCAGCTTCGTTTGCTTTTCAGGTGTCGACAAAATCTGTTTCTGTGTATCGAAAGTGAACATACCAATCTTGTAGATATTACTCTCTTTGTTCTTCTTTCCACGTACACGTCTCAGGATAGCTTCAATTCTGAATGTCAACTCTTCCATACTGAATGGCTTGGTGATATAATCATCCGCACCGATCTTAAAGCCTTCTAGAATATCTTCTTTCAGTGTCTTTGCAGTCAGGAAGATGATAGGAATTTCGGCATTTGCAGCACGTACTTCCTGAGCCAGTGTGAAACCATCTTTCTTTGGCATCATTACGTCAAACACACACAAGTCATATTTATTCTTCAGAAAAGCTTTGTATCCAGCTTCGCCGTCGGGATATAACTCGGCAGAATAACCTTTCGCCTGTAAATATTCTCTTAAAAGCATGCCAAGATTTTCATCATCTTCGCACAATAAAATACGCAGTTTCTCGTCCATATCATTAATTTTTAAGTAAAGGTAATGCAATAATAAATTTAGTTCCAACGTTTAGTTCACTCTCTGCCCGGATGGTTCCCTTGTGATCTGTTATGATCTTCTTCACATAAGAAAGCCCTAATCCGAAGCCCTTCACATCGTGCAGATTACCTGTATGCACGCGGTAGAACTTTTCAAATATCTTTTTCAAATTCTCTTTTTTAATACCTATACCGTTATCCTGGATAGAAATCATCAGCTTACCCGGTTCATTCCAAGTCTTCACTTTCAATTCCAGATCCGCATCCGGTCTCTTATACTTCACCGCATTATCCATCAGATTGAAAATCACATTCGTAAGATGCATTTCATCTGCAAATATATCCGGGTCTGTTGCGTTCAGTTCCGACTCTATATTACCGTTATAACGCTCCACCTTTAAGGTGAATGTATTGATAACACCTGTAATCAACTCATTGGCATCTAGTTCCTTCATTTTCAAGGTAGCCTTCTGTTTGTCGAACATCGACATCTGAAGAACCTTTTCTACCTGGAACCTCAACCGTTTCGTCTCATCATTGATGACCGTCGATATATGCTGGAACATAGCAGGCGATTTCCCCACTGCGGGGTCTTTCAACATCTGCGCTGCCAGTGATATCGTCGATATCGGTGTTTTGAATTCATGCGTCATATTGTTGATAAAGTCATTCTTCATCTCCGTCAGTTTCTTTTGGCGGAACACGATATAAATCGTGAAGATGAATGTTATCAGCAGTACAAAGGTGAATATCATCGACGGTATCATAAAGTTGACTGAGTCGAAAATATAATCCCTTTTACCCGGGAAATGTATCTTTACAATACTCATACGGGCAGGTGGATCGTTCAGGAACAAAGGTTGGGAATAAGAATACTCATTACCTTCATCTACATAGTCCGAACAGCGATATACTTCCCGTCCATCCCGGTCAATCACTTTAAAGTGATAGGCCAGATCAATTCCGTTATCTACCAAACCCGACTTTAAGTACTGATCCAGATTCTTAAAGTTGATGCGCTCCTCTATTGGTTTGTCACTTGCTGTATATACCATCTGCCAAGCCACTTCATCCAACAAGTTACGCTGGTATACATAACGATTCTTCACGAAATCGACATGCGAACGAGCTGTTTTGGGTATCGTTTTGGCACCATGCTTACGCGAAATCATGGCTCGCGGCAGCTCTGACGGATTATTTGTTATCGTCTGCAGTTCTATAGCTGAATACTGAGAACCATCTGGCGATGTAGCCGTAAACCGCTGTGTCTGCACCACTGCTTTACCCTGCGCAGTCAATTCCCACGCTCTCTTTTCTGCCTCGGAGATATCCTCCCTTAACCAACGGTCAACCTCCGCGGACTCCACTTCTTTGGAAGCTGCCATCAGACCACGCTTCACCGATTCATCAAATTGCTCGTTACGCATCTTTACCATCTTCTCTATATAACTGATTTGCAGGTACAAGAGACTGAGGAAAGATAACCCCATAACGACGCCTAATATCCATATTGTTGACTTCTTCATAGTCACAAAATTAACACTCCCTAATTAACACTCCTAACACATTAACCTGATTTAACCGCAAGTTCTCGTAAATTAACCGAAAAGAGTTTTTTAAGTTGCATTACGAGCATTATAACAAATAGGAGTCTCTTTGGTTTGCAAATTTAATAAAAAATTAATTATTCGCATTCACATTTGCGCATGTTCTTAATCAGTGTTAATAAAAAAGCCATTACCCCTCGTTCTGAGGGAGTAACGGCTTTAACAAATTATAAAAACAGACGAAGTGAATTCTTTTATTCTTCGGCTTGTTTAGCTTCAAACTCCTTAACCAGCTTATCTTGTACATCACTTGGAACAAGTTCGTAACTGGCAAATTTCATGATAAATGAAGCACGTCCTCCTGTCAAAGAACTCAAGGCTGTAGAGTAAGACGACATCTCTTTCAAAGGAACTTTAGCACTCAGCTTTTCATAACCAGCTTCGCTACTCATACCCATAATCATAGCACGACGTCCTTGCAAGTCACCCATCACATCACCCATCCTATCTGACGGAACAAATACTTCCACATCATAGATAGGTTCAAGAATCTTAGGACCTGCGTTCTTGAATGCTTCACTAAATGCATTACGACCAGCCAGCATGAAGGAAATTTCATTGGAATCTACCGGGTGCATCTTACCATCATACACGATTACACGCACATCACGAGCATATGAACCCGTCAATGGACCTTGTTCCATACGAGCCATAATACCTTTCAAAATAGCCGGCAAGAAGCGTGCATCAATAGAACCGCCCACGATACTATTAACAAATACCAGTTTACCGCCCCATTCCAATGGAACTTCTTCAGTACCTTTCACATTGATCTTGAATTCCTGTCCGCCGAATCTATAAGTATCGGGTATCGGCATGCCTTCATAATAAGGCTCTACAATCAAATGCACCTCACCAAACTGGCCTGCACCACCCGATTGTTTTTTATGACGATAGTCTGCGCGAGCCGCCTTCGTAATAGTTTCACGATACGGGATTCTCGGTTCCTCATATTTGATTTGCAATTTTTCGTTATTTTCCAAACGCCATTTCAGCGTACGCAAGTGGAATTCACCCTGTCCGTGAACAATAGTCTGACGTAACTCTTTGGACTGCTCTATCACCCAAGTCGGATCTTCCTCACGCATACGGTTAAGGATAACCATCATTTTCTCCGTATCGGATTCATTCAGAGGTTTGATAGCACGAGAATATTTAGAATTCGGATACTTGATAAAATTAAAGCGGTTCTCAGCACCTTTACCATTTAGTGTATTTCCGGTATGCACGTCCTTCAATTTCACAGTACAACCGATATCACCAGCCACCATTTCTTCCACCTTAATACGGTTGGCACCTGCACAAGCGTAAATCTGGGCGATACGTTCTTTTGAACCACGGTCAGCATTCGTAAAGTCTTCTCCTTCGTGCACTTTACCGCTCATAACCTTGAAATACTGAACATCACCGATATGAGGTTCAACAGCGGTCTTAAAGAAATAAAGGGACGTAGGTCCATTCGGATCTGGTTTCACAACTTCACCGCGTGTATTATGTACAGGAGGCATTTCGTCTACAAACGGAACCACATTACCCAAGAATTCCATCAAACGGCGCACACCCATATCTTTACCTGCACAAACACAGAATACAGGGAACATACCACGTGAAGCCAGTCCCTTACGGATACCTTCACGCATTTCATCTTCCGTCAGAGACTCTTGTTCAAAGAATTTCTCCATCAGGCTTTCATCGTGTTCTGCAGCTGCTTCCACCAATGCTTTATGCAATTCGGTTGCTTTTTCCATTTCCTCTGCAGGAACATCTTCAATGGTAGGTGCACCACCTTCGGGACCCCACGAATATTTTTTCATCAAAAGTACATCAATCAACGAATTGAAGTTCGGTCCGGTAGCCAACGGATATTGTACGGGAACTACCTTCGAACCATAAGCAGACCTCAACTGCTCAAGTACCATATCATAATCACACTTCTCATGGTCAAGCTGGTTCACCAGGAAAATCACCGGTTTACCTAACTTTTCTGTATATCGGAAATGATTTTGGGTACCTACTTCAGGACCATATTGGCCATTCAGAAGCAATATTGCAGTATCGGTAACATTGAGTGCTGTCATGGCAGCTCCAACGAAGTCATCACTTCCCGGACAATCTATAATATTAAGTTTTTTACCGTTCCACTCCACATGGAAAACGGTGGAAAACACAGAATAGCCATATTCTTGCTCCACCGGGAAGTAATCGCTGACTGTATTCTTGGCAGTAATTCTGCCGCGACGTTTTATAATACCACTCTCAAAGAGCAGCGCTTCTGTGAGAGTGGTTTTACCCGAGCCATCATTGCCAAGCAGGGCAATGTTCTTAATTTCATTCGTCTGATATACTTTCATGATATATAAGATTTAAAATGAATAACTCAGTATGCCTTCGCATACCCTTAACTTTTAGTGAGGCGCAAATTATGAATTTATCAAAAGAAAAGCAATAAATCAATAGTGTTACTAAACTATGTTATGTAACACATCACTACTAACAGAAAGATTTTCTTAACTTTACAGCAAAATCATTAACCCCCAAACTTACAATGAAAGAACTACTATTATCTATTGTACTGCTCATTCTCCTGTCATTTACCGGATGTCAATCCGGAAGTTCATCTCACAAGCAACGACCACTTATCGGCCTATCTTGTTCACATCCCAGCGACTATTCGTCTGCACGAACGACTTATACCGAATCAGTCATACAAACCGGAGGCACTCCAATGCTTATACCAGTCACAACAGACAGTATAGTTCTGGTAGACATCATCAGTCGACTGGACGGGATTATTTTAATCGGAGGGGCGGATATACATCCTTCTTATTATAATGAAGAACCTATCGAGCAACTGGGAGAGGTAGATTCACTGCGTGATGTTTATGATATTTCCCTTATCCGCCTTGCAGCGCAACGTGGTGTACCCATGTTGGGAATCTGCCGGGGCGAACAATTAATCAATGTGGCATTCGGTGGCACACTCTATCAGGATATTCCAGCCCAACATCCGGATACTACCGTGCGACATAATCAGGAAGAGCCGAGTAGTGTACCCACTCATGCAGTCAACTTGCTTCCCGATTCTGAAATGGCACGGATAACAGGAGAGACACAACTATTTACCAACACCCACCATCATCAGGCCGTCAAGCAAGTGGCACCCGGTTTCCGGATTACGGCATGGGCTACGGACAGTATTCCCGAAGCCATTGAAAACATTGAAGGAAAACCTATCTGGGGAGTGCAATTCCACCCGGAAGCATTAACGGTAGCTGGTGATAGCATATCTGCCAGATTCTTCTATTTTCTGGTTGATCAAGCAATTGCATTCCGACAAAGCAAATAATAGTCTTATCCATTACCGGACATATTCAACTCCCTGCCAAGTCCGTACCAACTCCGTATCTATACGCTTGGACTTGGTACGGACTTGACAGGGAGTTGGTAGGGAGCAGGTCATACTCCGGTAATTCTTTAGTGATTTCTTATATACCATATATATAGGTACGCGCGTATATCACATATAATCCAACTTAATCACGATCACCCTTATATCCTGATCTTCCTTATCCGTAGCTATCTTTGCAATATGCCAGTCGGACGGGAAGAACAAGAAAAACTCACCGGGAACAGAGTCGATAAAGGTAGTTTTTTCCGGATCAAAATCATAGTGAATAACATCTTTTTTCTCACTATATTCGCAATTAGCCTTTGAAGATTCATGGTCCAGCAATGCAAAACGCTCCGTTCCTTTCACCACATACTGCAAATCTATATGTTTCCGGTGTGATTCGGATGTGCGTTTCTCTAACGGTTCATTCTTACTGTCTTCAACAGAAACCACAAGTGACGTTCCTTCTATCGGATGTTTTCCCTTCTCGATAGTAGTCAGGTCGTGCGACGCCAACCAGCGAAAAGCCGCCTTCCATTGTTCCGGATTCGCTTCGTACTGCGCTTTGAATTCCGCTAAATTCGTAGAAGAATGGGGCTTCGCCTTCAAACCTTCACTCCAGACTTTCGATTTTACCCATTTTTCAGGCGAGATACTTTTTACTTTCTTGCCACTTTGAGCAGAAACAGACAGACAAACCGCAAGCATACAGGCAGTTGCCAATAACCATTGTAAGTGTTTCATGTTAATGTTTTCTATAATTTCGTTTACTGACTACAAAGATATAAATTATAAATCGTATTAAATTGAAACATCTGTCTACCTATATTGAATTATTTGTGGAACATTAAATGAGAAGTCGTTCTTATCTTTGCAACAGAAATTAATTCGTAAACTAACAATAATCCATTCAAATCATGAGAAACATTTTCTGGAGTATGACATTAGTTGTTGCCTGTTTGTTCGGAGCTGCTACAGCGCAAGCCCAAAAACAAGTAACCGCCAACAATGCCATCGTACCGGGTGAAGTATGGAACGACACCGACGGTAACCCCATCAATGCACATGGTGGCGGTATCCTCTACCATGAAGGAACGTACTACTGGTACGGTGAGTACAAAAAAGGTAAAACCATCCTGCCCGAATGGGCCACATGGGAGTGTTACCGCACGGATGTAACCGGCGTGAGCTGCTATTCATCCAAAGACCTGCTGAACTGGAAGTTCGAAGGCATCGTGCTTCCCGCAGTAAAGGACGACCAAGGCCACGACCTGCACACCAGCAAGGTACTGGAACGTCCGAAGGTGATTTATAACCCAAAAACCAAGAAATTCGTGATGTGGGCACACGTAGAAAGTGCCGACTACAGCAAAGCATGTGCCGGAGTAGCCGTCAGTGACTCCCCTACCGGAGAATTCACCTATCTGGGCAGCTTCCGTCCTAACAATGCCATGAGCCGCGACCAAACCGTATTCGTGGATGACGACGGCCGCGCTTATCATTTCTACTCTTCCGAAAACAACGCCACACTGTACATCAGCGAGTTGACAGACGACTATCAGAGACCGAGCGGACGCTATACCCGTAACTTCGTCAAGGAAAGCCGCGAAGCCCCCGCCGTCTTCAAACGTAACGGAAAATACTACATGCTCTCTTCCGGCTGTACCGGATGGGATCCGAACCAGGCAGAACTGGCTGTAGCTGATTCCATTATGGGTGAATGGAAAACAATAGGCAACCCTTGTACCGGAACAGATGCCGACAAGACTTTCTATGCCCAAAGCACTTACGTGCAGAAAGTTATGGGCAAGAAAGACATGTACATTGCCATGTTCGACCGCTGGAATAAGAAAGACCTGGAAAACTCACGTTATGTATGGCTTCCTTTCTCCTTCGAAGGTGATAAAATCACCATTCCCTGGCGTGACAAATGGAGCTTCGACAGCTTTGCCGATCAAGGTCGTTTTGAAGCCGGCAAAGGAACTTTCCTGCTAAACGGCAAACCATTTGTAGTTAAAGCCGCCGAACTGCACTACCCGCGCATCCCGAAACCTTATTGGGACCAACGCATCAAGTTGTGCAAAGCACTGGGTATGAACACTGTCTGCCTCTATGTATTCTGGAACTCTCACGAACCGCAACCCGGTGTATATGACTTTACGGAGCAAAACGACCTGGCTGAATTCTGTCGTCTGTGCCAGCAAAATGATATGTATGTCATCCTCCGCCCCGGACCGTATGTTTGTGCCGAGTGGGAAATGGGTGGTCTGCCGTGGTGGCTGCTTAAGAAAAAGGATGTACGTCTGCGCGAATCCGATCCTTACTTCATTGAACGTGTAGCTCTGTTCGAAGAAGCCGTAGCCAAGCAAGTGAAAGACCTGACGATTGCCAATGGCGGTCCCATCATCATGGTACAGGTAGAAAACGAATATGGATCTTACGGAAAAGATAAGGGTTATGTATCCCAAATCAGAGACATCGTACGTGCCAACTTCGGAAATGACATCACCCTTTTCCAATGCGACTGGGCCTCTAACTTCACCCTGAACGGACTCGATGATCTGATCTGGACCATGAACTTCGGTACAGGTGCCAACGTCGACCAGCAATTTGCCAAACTGAAACGACTTCGTCCCAACAGCCCACTGATGTGTTCTGAATTTTGGAGCGGTTGGTTCGACAAATGGGGTGCCAACCACGAAACCCGTCCTGCCGCAGATATGATTAAAGGTATCGATGATATGTTATCAAGAGGCATTTCATTCAGCCTGTATATGACACATGGAGGTACGAACTGGGGACACTGGGCAGGCGCCAACTCTCCCGGCTTTGCACCCGATGTGACGTCTTACGATTACGATGCGCCTATCAGTGAATCCGGTCAGACAACTCCTAAGTATTGGGCGTTGAGAGAAGCCATGGCCAAATATATGGATGGTGAGAAACAGGCGAAAGTACCTGCACTGATCAAACCTATCAGCATCCCTGCTTTCAGATTCACAGAAATGGCACCACTGTTCGAGAACCTGCCCGCAGCAAAGAAGGATGAAAACATCCGCACCATGGAAGAATATAACCAAGGCTTCGGAAGCATCCTCTACCGCACTACCCTGCCTGAATTGAAATCACCCGCTACCCTCACAGTAAACGATGCGCACGACTATGCACAGGTATTCGTAGACGGGAAATACATCGGCAAGCTCGACAGAAGAAACGGTGAAAAGCAATTGGTACTCCCCGCCTGCGTCAAAGGCTCCAGACTTGATATTCTGGTAGAAGCCATGGGCCGCATTAACTTCGGTCGTGCCATCAAAGACTTCAAAGGAATCACGAAAAACGTAGAACTTTCTATGGACATCAACGGATATCCTTTCGTTTGCGACCTGAAGAACTGGGAAGTTTTCAACATTGAAGATACTTATGAATTCTATCAGGGCATGAAGTTCCAGCCGATAGAGTCATTGACAGACCGCCTCGGACAACGTATTCCGGGTGTTTACCGTGCTAAATTCCAGGTGAAGAAACCGAGCGATACTTTCCTGAACTTCGAAACATGGGGCAAAGGACTGGTTTATGTGAACGGTTATGCATTAGGCCGTATCTGGGAGATCGGTCCTCAGCAGACTCTTTATGTACCGGGATGCTGGTTGAAGAAAGGTGAGAATGAAATCGTAGTTTTCGACATCGTAGGCCCTAAAGAAGCTAAGTCCGAAGGTTTAAGTGAACCGCTCCTTGACCAGCTGCTTGTACAGAAACCCTTGACACATCGCAATGAAGGCGAAAACCTGAACTTGTCAGGTGAAAAGCCTGTATTCACGGGAAGTTTCAAACCGGGTAACGGCTGGCAGGAAGTTAAATTCAACAAACCGGTCACCGGACGCTATGTTTGCATTGAAGCATTAAACTCACAGGATGGAAAAGACCTGGCTTGTATTGCCGAAATGTATTTCTTGGACAAGGATGGTAGCCGTCTGTCCCGCGAGCCTTGGATTGTGAAGTATGCCGACAGCGAAGACGTGGCTCACGTCAACCGCTCTGCCGACAAGACTTTCGACCTTCAGGAATCCACCTATTGGAGCACAGAGAAAGGTAGTCCTTATCCGCATACGATTGTAATCGATCTGGGCGCCAGTCATGCCGTGACTGGTTTCCAATGCTTACCCCGAATGGAAAGCGAAGTACCGGGAAGCATCAAGGATTTCAAGATTTATGTGAAGGGGGAAAACTTCAAATACTAATCTGATTTATACAGGCAATAAAGAGTGGCTGTCGTTATGAAATGACAGCCGCTCTTCTTTATATATTACTTAATCAACTTCTACTTATTTAACGTCTGATAGTTTACAGACATAAGGGAGATTCTACTTAAACTGTTTTGTAACAATTAGAATTATCAATAAAGCATGATCTGATCCAAAACGACACCCTCATCCAATGCTTTAATCACCAGTTTATGCGATTTTCGTTTGCTGACGGGTAATTTCACTGTCCGTATGGCTTGATTACGCAATACGTTTTCTTTCCATTCTTCACTACGTCCCTGAGTTTCGTAAGAAACTGTCTGAACATTTTTTTTATCTATCGAAACAGAAAAGCGTAACTGCCCTCCATGTATAGGATGGTTTGGCAATAACCGGATTTCAACCTCTACAGAATCACCGGGACATTCGCCAAAATCAAAAGACAATTCTTTGTTCTTTTCAAGCATTACAGCCTTTCCTTCATAACCAAGCCCCTTACAAGACACTGCATCACCTGCCGAATATTCCACTCCATTCCATTTATATAAACTCGGGGAATCTTCCAACATAGGTGTTTCAACCAATAATCTGTCTACCGGCTCAAATACTGGCAATCTACGCGGCTGATGATCCATCATACGATGCCATTTACCATTATTACGTATACCTATATTATATATGCGGGTCAGCGAAGCAATACTATCATAAGCAGCATCACTTTTATTCCAGTTCATCTCACCGTGGCGGGCAAACTGTGCATAAAGCATCTTCTTATTCATTTCAGCAGTAGCCTGTACCGGATATTTTACCAATTGAAAATAGGCATCCCGTCTATCTCGTTGGATTCGTGAAGCCAACTTTTCTACTTTGTCCGAAATAACTTGGTAATCTTCAAGGCGCTTATTGATGTACGACCTGCTCCAAGGCATATCTTTCACAATCCGGTATGCATTCGTATGGTATTCTTCTTCACGGGTATTTCCCATAAATTCCGGTTTACGGATATAGGACAAACGATAATGCTCCATCATAACCGGCAAGAGATCTTCACCCGTAGTTTCTCCAAACTCACGCTTCAAGAAATTACACAAATGATCAGACACCCCCCCTTCGGTAAACTGATCAATATTCCATGCCATATCCAAGAATAGCTCTGTCTGATACTCTATCGGCTTGATATCTCCTACATTCAATATCCATATTTTTTGTATGCCACGCTCATAAGCCTCCTTCATCTGTTGATATAACAAAGCCGGACTAAACGTTCCTAACCAAAGGTAATCGTGTGGACGCCCCCAATATGAGACATGGTAATAAACTCCATTTCCTCCCTTACGAGCACGCTCTGCCTCCGTCGGAAAATGTTTTATATAACCATAATTATCATCACACCACATTAATGTCACATCCTCAGGTACTTCCAGACCGGCACGATAAACATCAAGTACCTCTTTATAAGGGATAAAAACTTGTGGAACAGCCTCAACATCTTTATTCACATATTTCCGTAATAAATCACGCTGATCTTTCAACACACGCTCCAGCACCGCTTTCTGTTCTTCCACAGTTTTAGCCCCTTGCATCTGTCCATCATGCACACCACGCATGCCAACCGTATACAAAATTTCCTGTCCGGAAACTTCCTTAAGCCTTTCTTCCCAAAAATGACATACCGAACTACTATTTTTCACATAGTCGTAATCACCTTTCCCTCTTCGGCTCCACTCACCGGCAGTACTACAAGCCATAGGTTCACAGTGTGACCCACCGATATAGATACCAAACTTTTCTGCAGCTTCCCTATTTCCGGGAGTAAGGAAAAATGGGACCGAACATTCGTGCATGGCAGGCCAGTATGTATTAGCTCGCAGACGGAGCAACAATTCAAAGATACGTTCATTTGTCTGTGGTCCTATGCGTCCTGGCTTATACCAAGGTTCATAATTCAGACTACTCCAAGGCATCAATCCCCAATCTTCATCGTTAATAAAAATGCCACGGTATTCTACCGAAGGAGACTGCACCGTCTTATAATCGGCAGCCAGTTGAAAAAACTCTTTCTTCCCAGGAATCACGTCTGCCCACCATTCCCAGGGAGATACTCCCAGCAGACGGGAAAGTTCCATAATGCCATAGGCTGTGCCATGCTGGTCGCTTCCGGCTACCAGTAGTTTTCCATCCGGTAAAACAGTCAGTAGAAAGGCTTGCTTTTTACCATTCAAACCAGAAACATCCGCTCCGGTCTTAGCTATCAACGGGCTTTTACCAACAGTACCAATAATGATATCACCTTGTTCATTATCTACCAACAGCGATGCGGAAAGTACTGCTTTACAATCACGGGATAATAAATCTAAAGCGGTATGTACCACCTTTTCTTCCGCATTATCACAGGATACTTTGACTGGCTTCCCCGAAGGTAGGTTGAATTGTGCCCAACAAAGTTGGGTTATCAAAAACAAGAATAAACTTAAAAATACTTTTTTCATGATCAGTTATTTATGGTTCAAAAATAATAAATCTTATCTATTGTCACAAAAGTATTGTCGCTTCCGTAAATGGTTTTAGACTTATCCGTCCACACCGGCTTTATGCCTGTGACTTCAATTAATAATGTATAATCCCCTTTAGGCAACTTCGGAGTCATTATTCGGATTGCTTTCTCAGGATATTTACTGTAAAAGTCGACTAATGAAGAATAAATAGTATCTTTCTTTGCATTCAGCACACTTATCCTGGCATATCCGCTATGACTATTAGATTCACCGGTCACAGCAGTATGGGTTCCTTGGAACGGAACAGCCAATACACTCCCTTTCGTATTTGAAAGCAACCGTCCGTTTTCTTCTTTCCATGCGGCATCCGGCATCATCTTCTTGGTAGGAATCGTTTTTCCATTGCGTAATGCATCAACAGGTTTCACACGATTGATATCCCAGCATTGCCAATATTCGGGAATGGTAATTCTGGTTCCTTCCACTTGCAAGGGCATCCACACATAAGTAGCGGCAGAAGCCTGATGAGGAAATGACCAACGGTCACCCATAAACATAGGAATCGTGTCGTTACCTTTTTTCAAAGGAAAAACAAAAGTGCTTTGTGAGTTATACGTCAAGGTTCCTTCGGGACAGAATATCCCCTGCTTTGTCCAAGGGCCTTCAATAGCCGGAGCCGTAAAATAGAAGTTATCATTCTTTTCCCAACTCGTCAGATTGGAGAACAGCATATAGTACATGCCATTCTTCTTGAACATGGCAGGCGATTCGCCTGAGCCTTTCACATGAGCAACTTCAGCCTCTATCGAGCGGTAGTCTTCACTCAATCTGTAAACAGGCCCGTGATGAATAAGCAGATAGCCTTTGCCATCCGTATCCTGAAAAGTTCCCATATCCCAACGTTTGACGGGTTTACCGTCATAGAGCAGAGGTCCTTGCAATTTGTATTCCCCATTAATCGTTTTGCAAGTAGCGTAACCGATATAAGGGTCTTTATATCCCAAATCATCGGCATGCATATACATGACATATTCCCCGGTAGAAGGGCATTTCATCACTTTCACCCGCTCGCCTACACGGTCAGGACCCAATATACCATCGGGTTGCACCGGCAACACCACTCTTTCAAATTTCCAGTTAACCAGATCATCGGAAGAGTAGCAACTGAATCCCGGAAAGGCATTACTCTTATCCGATTTATATTCTCCGAACAAATAATACCGCCCACCATCTTCCACAATGCATGCACCATGTGCATTGACAATATTCCCCTGTTCGTCGAACCAAGGTATGCCGTTATAAACTACTTTTTCCGAGTCATGCGCCGAACACGCTCCCAGGCTCAATCCTATCAGGACCGCCAATAGAAAGGTACATTTCATTGTTATATCATTCATCAAATTAAAAACTTATTTTTATTACTTCGCCATGCGGGTCGAAAGAGAAGATAAATTTATCTCCTGCATCCTTCACCGCCAATTCCTGCTTTCCCTGGCTTACTTTTATTTCAGACTTTCCGTTTTTACTCACTACCATTGTCAACGGCTCACAAAACAGCTTATCATCCAGTGCCAGACGAGGTGTTATCTTGAAGGAAGACTTTTTCTTAGTAATATCCAGTTGTATATTTTTTCGCTCTTTCACATAAGCTGCTACTTCGCAATAGGTACCAACCCAGATATTGTCTTCCAGAGCTTTCACCCTCTTAAAGTGTTCCCACAATATCTCCGGAGAGGTAAAAGCATCATATCCCGTTGCAATGCCATGAATCATTGCCACTCCCCATTCACCTGCGATAGCAAGTTCCTTCACCCATTTATCTAAAGATTCGATGGTAGATTTCGATTTATCGCCACCAATGCCATATTGTTTGGTGCGTGTACCGACTCTGTCCTTTGAACTTATCTGCAAAATATCTTCATTGTAAGCATTGAACGGATAACAGAACGTAAGCGGTCTCTTCCCTATCCAGGCGAGAATGATGCTATCATTCTTTTCTACTTCCGTTTCCACTTCTTCCAGAGTAAGACTCTTCAAATTGGCATGCGACCAACTATGGCTGGATATTTCGTGTCCTTTATCAGACATTTCTTTCATCTGCGCCCAGGTCATACGTGTTTTACCTTGTTGTGCCGCTTCATTCTCTATTCCTTTTCCCCATATCCAGAAAGTGCCTTTGAATCCTACTTTCTCCATTTCGGGGAAAACAAGCGTGTAGTGTTCTTCCAAACCGTCATCGAAGGTATAACTGACGGCACATTGCTTGTCATCTTTATAATCCGCTACATATACTTCCGAATCATGATGACGTACATAAGGCGCCAGTTCCGGCACAACTTTGGCAACTGCTTCCATCGCAATCTCAGCTACCACCTTTCCACCATAAATATTCAGATGGGTGTTATCAATCTTCCCTTTCGGACAGAAATCATATTTCCCGGCTGGCACCCACATGAAAAGGCTTCTTGACTTCTCCACTCCCATGCCGACTACTAAATCATGCGTCAGTTTATTCATATCCACAAAAGGGACATTCATTTCTTTTGCCACTCTTCGCGGTGATTCCAGATACTCTCCATGAGTGTCTACCAACGTGTTCCCTTCCATCTCATAACTGCCTTTATTCTCTGTAGCCCCTTCCGGAGGAAAATTCCGGCGTACAATCGAATTGAACAGTACCGGATAAGCTCCCTTTGCACGTGTCTCCCTTACAAACCGACGCAGGTTCTCATCGAAAGTGCTTCCGGGAACTGTATGCAGTTTTTCTGCAGATTTCTCATCATTATGCCCGAACTGGATAAATACATAGTCTCCACTTTTTAGTTTAGAGAGTACGGTGTCCCAGCGTCCTTCATTGATAAAACTCAGTGAACTCCGGCCATTCATGGCATGATTATCCACCCGTACATCATCGGTCAGGAAGCCCGGGAGCATCTGTCCCCAGCCACGTTCAAGATTTCCATTCTTCAGACTTTTATTCGCCATGGTAGAATCACCTATCATAAAAATAGTGATTACATCCTTCTTTCCGGTAGTAAAAGCAGAAAAGAAGAGAAGTGCAAATAGTAGTTTCAGTTTCAAGTTTCTCATGATATTATATAAAATTTCAACAAAAATAGGGAAGAACACAAAAACAAGACATGGAGTAATGTGCAATCACCTGCATTATTGTTCAGAAAGCATGATTGTAGTCAAAAACTAACTACTACACGTCAATCAGGAAAGACCATTCACAATAAATGCAAATGGCCTTTCAAGTTTTACACTATCACCAGGAATACCTATTGCATAACCAAGTATCTATCACTCTACTTTTCTGCCGGCATATCAGCCGTAGTCGGCCAATAAGGATTCTGATAAATCGGTGAAGTCTCAATCGTTTTACCATCGGTAGATGTTATCTGGAATTGGTCAATACGTATCGGATCCAGATAATGAGCCATTTTCCAAACGAAACCATCATAAGCCAGTTGGTTTGTTGTCTTTCTATATGGAAGCAAATACTCACTGTCAGCAGGTGAAGACACATTTGCCTTACTGGTACCATAAACAAGTGTTGTTTTACCTGCCGAATTATCATACCAACGTTCCATTGGTGTATTCCAAAGATGCATACCTTCAGGTATATAAGGCTTAACCATCAGTTGATCCATTGCTCTCCAACGACACAAATCCATCCATCGGAGTCCTTCAGATATATATTCGCAACGGCGTTCCCGACGAATATTATACAAGGTCTTATCAACCAGAATCTTTCCGGCCGAATAAGCGCCCCAATCATTTTCAGCTTCCTTATTCATATCAGTAGCAGCAATAGTGGCATCGATATTATCACTAACTAAAGCACGGCGGCGAAGAAGTTGCCAATACTCACGGGCTGTATTATCCAGTGTTTGATTCTTTTCGTAGCTGGCCTCCATATAGTTCAATAGAGCTTCCGAAGCACGATAGATAGGAATACCAAGGAAACATTTGTTCTGAACCAAATATTTACTATCCCAAGCGCCACCTTTACGCAATGCGTAACCGGTAGTGTAAGTATACTGCACAGCACCATCTGTAATTTTCGGATACGGCTCATCCAGCCAAATATTAGTAAGTCCCGAAACACTTTCAATCAATACATTCTTTTGTCCCGGTTCTTTCAGGAAGATAGACAAGCGACTGTCCCGATTGATACGTACATTAGCGATTGTTTTGTCTCCCATGTAGTAACCATCACCGTCGGCATAGGTTCCATGAGCATAGATGGGCAGGCCATCAGCCATCAGGAAACTTTGTACCAAGCCACGAGTCACACCAACACCCCAGTTGCCTTCGTCCGCAGCCAAAGCAACATCATGACCGCTTCCCAATCCCTGAACATACTGACGCCACATCAACACTTCCTTCACACCCGACAAGTCTTCTTGCCCGAACATGGCAAAGTAAGGATTCTCCGCGGTAGCCAAATCTTGCTTCACAATACCCGTATTCTTTGTCAGGCTTGCTTTATACTTCTCTGCCACTTCTTTAGAAGCAGTCATCGCTTGCTCCAGAAACCAATTGATTTCATTGTCAATACTTCCACTTGGATACTGATAGCTGGCATTATAATCTTTTGTCTTACCGGGCCATCCTTCACCATTGGGGACAAATGCCGTACCTTTAAAGTATTTCAGCCATGTAGCCTCAAATAAGGCAACACGCGATTTAAGCAATAAAGCCACATCACGACTAAGACGTGTTGTTTGAAAACTCTTTCCATCCATCAATGTCGCTGCCTTATCTAAGTCCGAAAGGATGAAACGTGCTACCTCATTACGTGGCGAACGCTTGGCAGCCCCGGTCAGAATTTCCATATTATCAGTTAATGGTTCCGTTATAATAGGATAGTCTCCAAACGACTGATAACGTTTGAAATACTCTAATGCACGCAGCGTATACATTTCGCCGATGTAATGGCGAATACTACTCAATTCACCCGAAATCGTATTATCCGCCCCATTCAAGTCTTCGCCAAAGCGTGGCAAGACACTGGCAAAAAAGAAATTCATGTGATAGATATTGGTAAAAGACCAATCACCGGAAGCATTAGGTACTCTCCATTCTCCCGTACAGAAATAGCTGGGAGCATTTGCCGCTACCTGATTATCCGTACCCTGATCTGCGGCATAAAATCCATAAGAGTTACCGGTATTAGTAGGCAACATACTGGCATAATACTTATCCGCATAGGCTTGCAGATGTGAAGCATCCGTGAAGAAAGTTTCGGGTGCAAGTTGCGAAGTAGGTTCTCTGTCAAGGAAATCATCACATGACGCCATTGCACCACCCAAAGCCGTAGCTATCAATGCTAAAAATATATTTCTTGTTTTCATGATTTACTATCAAATTAAAAGGTTACACTTAGACCAAACGACCAGGTGGAAGACAAGGGGTAAGCGTTGCCACCCCAACCGCCAACACAGGTTTCAGGATCGAATATAGATGATAAGGAGGTGAACGTCAGTAAGTTTTCACCCGATACAAACACACGACAGTTGGCAATGCCTACTTTATCCAGCACAGACTTCGGTAATGAGTATCCTAACTGCAAGTTTTTCAGACGCATGTAACCGGCATTCTGCATATAACGGCTCTGAGTTTGTTGATTCTTAGATCCGAAGGTATTTCCATTCGAATTCGCAGAAGTAATGGGACGTGGATAGTAGGAGTCCAGATTGACGGGCAATTCATAACCTTCCAAACCAATAGGCTGGTCACGGAAATAATCATTATGTTGTTCCAAACCAATAGTATACCATTTGGAATAACCACCACGAACTCCCCAGAAGTAAGATGATTCACCCGGCCAGAAGTCATGTTTCAAAACGCCTTGTAAGAAGCAACGGAAATCGAATCCCTTATAACTGGCTGTCAAGTCAATACCGTAGAAATAATGCGGATTGCTATCACCCAGAATCTTCAAGTCACCATGGTCTTCCCAGGTACTGGCACCTTTACTGATTTTGCCATCACCATTCAGGTCTTTATACATGATATCTCCAGCCGCCCATTGCGAACCGATTGCATCTTGACCGCCATGAGGCAATGTGGCAAGATGGTTGTCCATCTCTTCCTGAGACTTAGCGATGCCGGCAGTCTCAAGTCCCCAGATAATACCGGTTTTCTTACCCGCCATATATGTACTGATAGAGCCTGTCTTGTTGCCGGGATAGCTGTCTATATAAGTTGTCTGGTCGGAAAGAGACAAGGTGACGCCGTAATTCAGTCCATTGTTCAGACGATCTTTCCAAGAGAGTGAAACTTCCCAACCTCGGGTCTGAAGGTCACAGTTATTCGTGTTGGGTACAGAAATACCCAATGTGTTAGGCATCTGGTCAGCCGGGCCAACCATGTTCTTTGTATAACGTATAAAGTAGTCAGCTGAACCCGTTAAACGGTTGTTTAGTAATCCCCAATCCAGACCAATATCCCAGGTACGGACAGTCTCCCATGTCAACGCCTCACTAATCAGGCTACCAACCGAAGCCGTATTGGGCTGCATGCCATTCTGTATCCAAGTACCATTGGCAGCCCCCAAAGACATCACACGATAAGTGGGATAATAGGAACTCGTATTCTGGTTACCCAATTGCCCGTAAGAGAAACGCAGCTTCAACTGATCCACCACTTTGGTAGCCGGAGCAAAGAACTTCTCTTGTGCAATGTTCCAACCTGCCGAGAAGGAAGGAGATAGTTGCCAGCGACTACCCCTACGGAAACGGGAAGTACCGTCATAGCGCATATTCACTTCCAGCATATAGCGGCCCATAAAGTCATAATTCAAACGTCCGAAGAAGCCGGCAGTAGCCCATTCTCTCGAATAACCGTTCACGCCCGTAGTCTTTTCTTCACCTTTTCCGCTCAATCCGGAGGTCAAGTCAAACTCCCAGAAATCTTCATCTTCTACATACAGTCCGTATTTGGTTACATCAAAATAATGCAGTTTGAACTCTTCAGCCTGGAAACCACCCATTAGTTTGAAGTTATGCTTGTCGGCAAACGAATGAGAATACGCAGTATAGACATTCAGGTTCAGATAATTCTCCTTTTGGTCATTCTCCTTCAAACTCGTATCTTTGCTGGTCACAATCTTGTCACCCTTCGGATCGTAGTTGTAGGCAGGGAGTGTAGCAGCCTTAGTGCTTTCTTCCTTGATGCTATAGTTAAACTCTACATTAGTGATCCAGTTCTTAACCGGCTCGATGATGAAAGCAGCCTGATGATAGTGCCGGTCGGTCTGTTGGGTTCTTTGTCCACCTTCAGCCAATGCACGGGCATTATCATGGTTGACGTGCCCATTCTGGTCATAAATAGGCATATTCGGCCAGTTACCACGTCCCAAACCCTCATAAAACCCATCTACAAGGCTGGTGGGCCTACAGATATCATTACGAGTGAAACGGGTAGAATAATTGAACTTCAGCCAGCTTGTCAGAGTAGCATTGATTTTAGCCGTGGTGTTAAAACGCTGCAAGCTCTCTTTTCCAAACTCAACAAGCCCTCCCTGGTCCAGATAGTTGAACGAAGCATAATAAGACATCTTTTCGCTACCACCCGTGACGCTGATGTTGTGTTCCTGTGAGAATACATGGTCTTTGTACATAGCATCCCAGATATCCGTATTAGCATATCCCTGAGTCCAACGGTCTTGCCAGGCAGTCTCACTCTTGGCATCCAATCCGACCTCTCCATTCGTAAACTTTCCATTCTGGAAATCAATCATCTTCTGCATCGTTTCATCTGTGTATGCACCCTTGATACCACGATTGGCATCCGCATAATTCATCATGACGGCAAACGAATAGGAATCCATAGCTTTCGGCATATTGATAGGACTGGAAATGCGGAAGCTATTGTTGTAATTGACAGACACTTTGCCGGACTGTCCCTTCTTGGTTGTGACAAGAATCACACCAAATGGTGCGCGCGAACCATAAATACTGGAAGCGGCAGCATCCTTCAAAACAGAGATATTCTCAATATCTTGCGGATTGACCGTATTAATGTCACCGACCATACCATCAATTAAAATCAATGGTGAACTGTTTGAACCGGAACCAATCGTACCCGTACCGCGAACGGATACACTCATATTCTTCTCCAACTGCCCCGAACTGGTTGTTATCTTCAGTCCTGGCACCAATCCCTGCAAAGCCTGAGTTGCCGACGTCACGGGACGTGATTCTATTTCTTTTGCTGTGGCAATGCCTACAGAACCTGTCAAGTTCACCTTCTTCTGTACACCGAAGCCCACTACCACGACTTCATCAAGCATCTCGGTATCATCTTTCAGCATTACATTGATTACTTTTCCTGCAACGGCCTGCACCTCTTGCGTCTTATAACCTATATAAGAGATGACGAGCGTTGCACCGGGATTGACGGCAAGAGAGAAGTTACCATTAATATCGGTAATGATACCGTTGGAAGTTCCTTTTTCGAGTACACTGGCACCGATAACGGGTTCGCCCGTTACGTCTTTCACAACTCCCGAAACCTTCACTTGTTGTTGAACGATTTCCATACCTGCTTCATTGCTTTCGGCCATCACCGCCAGAGGATGTCCTGCAACAAGACCCGTACAAAGCAACAAGGCAGCGAGTGCCTTCCGGTTGTTTCTGATTGAATCTGATTTCATTGTCTTTCTTTTAAATTAGATAAAAAGGGTTAATACAATCATTGTTCTTTTTCGTCGAATGAACGATGTGCAAATATATTAAGTCCGGAGATAAATAATGAGGGACAATTTCTCATGAAAGAAGGGGTAAATCGGGCAAAACACATGATAAAACGGGCATGACGAATTTACCCCTTCCTGTTTTTAATATATTTGCAGTTCATCTACATAGCCCGTACCCGTCCAAGTAGATTCTAAAGTAATGGTATTATCCGCCCCCGGACGAAGTTCAACAGATATTTCGGCACACCGATAAGCATTCCATGCACCGGTAGGTTTAAATTGAACGGTGAAACGGCTGCCATTCACATTCAAGCGGGCGGTCCGCACCTGAGTGCTTCCGTTGGAATAGCGCAAGGCAAGGGTTCTCTTGCCGCCCGTCAGTCCATCCACCTCTTTCCAGGTAGCATATCCGCCCGAAAGTGGAAACACCAAATAACCGGAACCGGAAAAGCCCCAAGCGTTTTCTATATCGACTTCCATGGTTACACCGCCACCCACATCTGTCAGTTCTGCTTGTCGGATGACGGCAGGCATCGGAGCTTCCGCCTTACGCAATAAACGTATAGTCCAACCGGCATCGGCTTTCAATGAAGTTATCTTCTTATTATTCTTCAGTTCCAAAGCACCTTCGTCCACCCATTTGTTGTTCGTATCAAAGTATCCTCTGCTTGTCGAAATAAATTCCAGCGAATCAGGCCAAGAGAAAACACCGCCTTTGGAAGTTGCCAGCACCACTTCACTACCGCTACGGATGATGCTGAGCGCCTGCGAATTGATATAACCGGGTTTAAAGGTGATACCTTCAACACCCGTAGTCGGCATCAACGAATCTCCTTTCCAATTATGGACGAAAAGCCCATATCCACTGGCATTCAGTGCAACATCCGTCATGACGCTATTCAACATTCGGTTCACCAGCCTCACATCTTCCAGATAGGCACCACGTGGAGCAAATTCGTTCTTCTCATCTTTAATAAAGATGCCATGATCGTCAGGACCGCACAACTCATAGTAATCAAAGTTATTATTGCCCGACAAAGCTGCAAGTTGCAACTGAGCTATATTGGGAATCTCGGCACCTATTTCCATTATCATACGGTAGTTCTTTCCCATATAAGGAACATTTGTCCGTACACTTTCAGCATACGAATCTTCCGTACCGAAGTGATGGCGATAAGTATCAATACCTACAAAGTCAATATAAGTGCCAACCGTGGAACGTAACTGTTCATTACTATACAGCACAGAATGTATATCGACATAAGTGCAGTTCATCCGTGTCCAAACAGGATAAGAGGACTCCTTGACGGCACGTCCCAGCTCACTCATATACTCCACAATTGTCGCAGACGGGTAGCTACGCACTTCATTTCCCAGCTGCACCCCTATCACAGTATGCGGAGAGTCATTATCCAAATCCCATTGGGCAATGTGTTCCATCACTTTACCCAGCACATAAGCTTCACGCGCCCTCAGTTTCTTATCACCAAGATCCAGAGAATAATCTGATATATCCCTTCGTATGGTATAATCACTGGTGGTCTGGCGCGAACTTCCCTCTGTAGAGAAAGATTGGAAATCACCTGCCTTGGGAGAGTGCATCACATAATCAGGCGTTCGCAACTGGTCAGGTTTCAACCACTGCACATGTCCTCCGCTATTCTGACTAAACCAAAGCATTTCCACTTTAAAATTATATTTCCGTGCCAGATTGAGGTAAAGCTCCAGCGTTGTCCAGTCGAAATGATCTTTACTTGGCTCCACCTCGTACCAGTGGATAGGAATGGAAAGGGTGTTGAATCCCAGTGCGGCAGTTTGCTCAAGTAATCTTTCACAAGTGGCTATATCCCAATTCCAGCGATAGCGCAACTTGTCGAAACGTACCTGTACATTGGTCATATAAAATGGTTTTCCATCTACCCTCAATACATATTTCTGCGAACCGTTGAGCGAAGTATCTACATAAGAGATTACTTTTTTTTGAGATGTTTTCTCCTTTGCCATCCCGCCCGAAGACAGCAACAGCAACATTGTGAATAGGATAAAAGATTTCATGCGAACCTTTGTTTTGTGTCCTGAATGGTTTGATTTCATGGTTTTCATATTTATCTGATTAATAAATTTCAGTAGAATGAAGAGACAGGCAAAAGTAACAAGTTTATCCGAAAACAAGCAGAGGCAAATCGGGAGAATAGAAAGGGGAAAACAGTCAACCGCCACGGGGGGTATTTCTCCTTAACAGAATAGTTTCTTCCTTCTCATCAAAAAGTTACTATTATCCCAAGAAAAAGTTTTCAGTATCGAATACAAATTTGTAAATTTTGCCTGCAAATATATATTCGCAAATTAGAAAGACAGGGGAGAACCTGCCCAACAAAGAAGGAAAACGCATGCTTTATCCACGCCTCATGCAGCGCGGACAAGCCGACACGGAATACATTGCACGAGTTCTATCCCAAAGAAGTTCATTCAGCAAAGGTGCCGTTGCCGGACTATTACAGGAACTGGCTGATGAACTGGCTTACCAAATGGGACAAGGAAAGTCCGTAAAGCTGGATGGCATAGGCACCTTTGTCACTGCACTCGCCTTGCGCGAAGACAAAGAACGGGAAACAGGCGAAGAAGATTCCACCCGCCGAAACGCACGGAGCATCATCGTAGGAGGCATTACAGCCCCGGGACTGGAGACACACAAGGTATACATTAATGGGTAAATTCACCAAATTGCAGGGACAAATCGAGCAAAACCATCTTCTTCAGTAGCGATTTTGCCCGATTTATCTTATTTTTGTTGCATAGAGAAATCAGAATTCCAATGAATATGCGACCACGTATCTGTCTTCCCCTCTTCATCCTGTTGCTACTTGCCGCCAACGGCATGGCGCAACCTTACATTTTGCGGCATCTCGGCATCGAGGACGGACTGTCGAACAATTATGTACGAGACATTGCGCAGGACCGACAAGGTTGCATCTGGATAGCGACGGAACTTGGACTGAACCGTTTTGATGGTTGTAGCTTCACCACATATAAGAGTAACAGCTCACAGCTAAACAGTGATGCGCTCAACGTGCTGCTATACGACGAAGCGGAAAACAGTCTGTGGATAGGCGGCAAGTTCAAAGGTATCAACAAACTGGATTGCTACACTTACGAGTTTCATGATTATGTGCCAGAAGAAAGCATACATATTGATAACATCGTACACCTTTCGCACGCTTCCGACGGTGGAATATGGATTACTCCACATAATGGGGACGTTATACATTATGACAAACAGAATCGGACATTCACCACACTTCCCGACATAGGAATCACCGGACTGAGCAGTTCAAACTGGTGTACCTTCGACGATGGGAAAGGTTTTCTTTACATCGGACATGCGCAAGGCGGGATGAGCATCATAGACCTGAAAAATAAAACCAGCCATACGCTCAGTAATAATCCCAACAATCCGCAGAGCTTGCCCGGCAACAGTGTCTACTCTATCTATAAAGACCATCTGGAAAACATCTGGGTAGGAACCAATCGCGGGCTTGGACTCTTCAGCCCGAAGACCGAAGAGTTCACCGTATTCAGGCATGAGCCACGCAATCCGCATTCACTGATTGCAGACCATATTTATGCCATCAAGGAGATGAACGACGGCAGTCTATGGATCACCAGTGACATTGGTGGCATCAGCATACTGGACTTACATAGCATCACTTTCAGAAATCCTGAGAGTGTGCAATTCTACAACATAACGGCAGATAACAGTAAGAATGGCGTTTCATCCGGAAATATCCGCAATCTTCTGCAAGATTCCTTCGGAAACATCTGGATAGGTAACTACAGTAGCGGAGTAGACTTTATCAGTCACACACAACCGGTATTCCACGTCCTTCCCTATATGACCGAGAAGGGAAACATCCTGAAGCACAAACCCGTCTGGGGCATTTGCAAAGATGAGAACGACCTGCTATGGATAGGCGGCGAGAACGAAATCAGCCTGTTCAAGAATAATGAGTTCCTGAAAAGCATCAATATCTCCAAACAATTGTCAAGACCTTACGGCCAAGTATTCTCCATAATCAATGCCGGGAACGGTATTCTGCTGCTTGGCATATACGATGATGGCCTGCTGAAGTTCGACATCCGTAGTGAACGCATCGAACGCATTCCACTGGATATGGAGAATGTGGACATCATCACTTTCTTCAAGGACACGGACGGCACCATATGGATAGGTGCAGAATACGGCATATACACGTATGCCAACGGACAACTGAAGAAAGAGACCCAACTGGATGCCCTGTTACCGGACAAGTCGGTATACGGTATCTTGCGCGACAGGCAAGGGAAACTCTGGATAGGAACTTATGGAGGCGGAATAGCCATCTTCGACAGCAACAATAAGACGGTTGCCAAACTGAATACAAGCACTAACTTCTGCTCTAATGCAATAAACCACCTTCACATGGACAATCAAGGTGGCATTTGGATTGCTACGCGTAATGGAATCGGTTACATTAAAGATACATCCCATCCCGGAGAGTTTGAATTATATGGCTATAAACAAGGACTTGAAGACACTTTTGTGCGCACTATCCAGGAAGATGCATCGGGCAATATCTGGCTCAGCACCAACGACGGCATCTCCCGCTGGAACAAGCAGAAACAAAACTTCGATAATTACGATTATCGGGATGGTATTCCTATGGGAAACTTCATAGAAGGCTCGGCTTGCCGTACAGAAGACGGTACACTCTATTTCGGTTCGTTGAATGGTGTTTGCTACTTCAACCCCGAAAATTTGATTACTGAGCGACAAGTAGCTCCTGTACAGATTATCGAATGTAAAGGGCTTGATAACCAGATAGAAAGTCGTAGCGGGGAAACACTCATCCTGGCCTCAAACGGCAATATCAAATTGCCTTATGATCGGAATTCATTCCGTATCTATTTCTCCGTTCCCGACTACTCGCAAAGCCAACAGGTGGAATACGCCTATCTGATGGAAGGATTGGAAAACACCTGGACTAATACTTTAGGTGAAAACCAAGTGACCTTTCGCAACATATCTCCCGGAGAGTATACATTTAAAGTGAAAGCACGACTGAGAAACCAAGAATGGGACGATACGCACATTGCCACCATCACTATACATATATATCCTCCTTTATGGTTGACATGGTATGCCAAAATCTTTTATATCCTGCTGATATTGTTATGCGTATTTTTCTGGTTTCGCTTCTATAAGCGTAAACTACTGTTGGAAAGTTCTCTTGAATTGGAAAAGAAGAAAAGCCAGAATGAACAAGAACTTAATAATGAACGACTGCGCTTCTATACAAACATTACTCACGAACTGCGTACTCCGTTAACATTGATACTCGGCCCATTGGAAGATTTGGTCAACGATCCCCATATACCCACCTTCTATAGTAATAAGATTAAAGTAATCCACAGTAGTGCCATCCGGTTGCTAAACCTGATTAACCAAATACTGGAATTCCGTAAAACAGAAACGCAAAACCGGAAACTGACCGTATCCAAAGGAAACTTAGGTAATTTGGTCACTGAGACTGGATTGCGCTACAAAGAGCTGAACCGAAACGGAAAAATTACATTCCAAATCAATATCGACACCCGGGAAACAAAACTTTATTTTGATACTGACATCATCTCTACCATATTGAACAATCTACTTAGCAATGCAATAAAGTATACACCGGAAGGAGAAATCAGGCTCATTATGCGTTCAATTGTTGAAGAAGAAAACAAATATACGGAGATAGCAGTAAGTGATACCGGATACGGAATAGATGCCGAGTCTCTCCCTCATATCTTCGACCGCTATTATCAGGCAAAAGGAAAGCATCAAGCATCAGGAACAGGCATCGGACTCGCATTAGTCAAGTCATTAGCCGACTTGCATGAAGGTACACTGCAAGTAGAAAGTGAAATTGGCAAAGGTACCACTTTCACCCTCCGGCTCCTTGCTGAAAACACTTATCCTAATGCCCTACACAAAGAAGAGAAAATGGAAAAAAAACTCATTGAACCGGAAAAATCGGAAGAAGAGGATAAAGAAGAGGCTGATGTTCGTCCGATGTTACTCATTGTAGAAGATAACGATGACATCCGGGAATATATTGTTTCTTCTTTCAGTAACAATTATCGAATCATAACCGCTACCAACGGGAAAGAGGGTTTGGAACAGGCACAGAAGCATATACCTGATATTATCATCAGCGATATTATGATGCCCGTAATGGATGGAATAGAGCTTTGCAAACGGGTAAAAGAAGATATATGTACCAGTCATATTCCCGTTATCCTGCTTACAGCCAAAGACTCCATCCAAGATAAAGAAGAAGGATACGAAAGTGGTGCTGATTCTTATCTGACAAAGCCTTTCAGTGCCAAGTTACTAAACAGCCGCATACACAACTTACTAGAATCAAGAAGGAAACTGGCACTCCTTATTGCAAACCGTACCAAAGAATTGAAGCCGGAACAACCACAGGAGCCTATCAAATTAAGTCGTCTGGATGAAGAATTCTTGGCCAGGTTTACTTCTATCGTAGAAGAGAACGTTGATATAGACAAGCTCGACATGTCTTTCATGATGGATAAGATGAACATGAGCCACTCCACCCTTTACCGGAAGATAAAGGGGTTAACAGGCATATCAGGCAATGAGTTCATCCGGAAAATAAGACTGAAAAACAGTCTCCGCTTATTGATGGAAGAAGGACTAAACATTTCCGAAGCTGCTTATGCAAGCGGTTTCAATGACTTGGGGTATTTCCGGGCTTGCTTTAAGGAGGAATATGGAATGGCACCGTCGGAGTACATAAAACAGAAGCAATAAAAAGATGAAGCGGACATCCCTTCTAGCTGAAAGAATGTCCGCCTCTTATAACAACTACCTACTGAAAACTGTAACTAAAAAAACTACCCTTTGTTTATTAATACCAATCTTATGTTAATCTATAACCTATTGTCGATGTTGCAAAGATAGGGTGAAATTTCTATTCAGTAGTAGCACAATTGTTTCATAAAAGGTGATAAATCAGTCAATTTTCAGTTTATCCCCCGATAAATCGACTTTAAACAGGTGCGGAATACGAATATATCGCCCGTTCACATCTTTATGACTATGAACCGACATCATCCACTCACCATCCAAAGTACGAAACAACATTCCATGTCCGAAGTTAGGCGGAGTGACCGGTTCTTTCTCTTGTATCCAAGGACCATCCAAGGTTCCACTCTCGGAATAGGCAACGCCTTGTGTATAGTCCTGGAATACCCAGCTTGTCCATATCATACCTAACCGGCCCGTACCTGTGCGGAAAAGCCATGGTCCGTCAGTTACACGGTTGGGCAATACTTTGTCCCCCATCTTCTCACGGCTCCAGGGAGAGTCACTGGCACGGAAAAGAATCTTTCCTTTGCCGATGGAACCGCTTAAATCGGGCTTTAATTCAATCTTTTCCATCGTACCGTTCCAGTTTTGCAGCCATTCGTGGCAATAGATCATATAAGGTTTGCCATCACTGTCCACCCAGAATGTCCCATCAAGGGTAGGCATATTCTCGGGTAGGTAAGTGGGGTCTTTCATAGGTTTATAAGGGCCATCCGGTTTATCACTGACCAGGATGTGGCTGGCACGACGGGGGATGACGTTTCCTTTTACGGTATCAATCTTGATGACGTTATTCGTAAAAGTGGCGAAATAGTAATATTTTCCATTGTATTCGTGCAGTTCAGCTGCCCAGATTTCGGGTTTAGGGCCCATCCAGGAGTCAGGATCAGTTTCTGCTACACGATAAGGGCCTTCCCAACGGGCAAGGTCTTTGCTTTTCCAAAGGAGGCCGCCGGTGCCGGTCATATAATAAGTGGAGGTTTTCTTATCGGCCAGTATGCAGGGGTCACTCAAGTGGATGGAATCAAGAGGGATGTTGGTACGGAAGCGGTTTGGGACCTTCTGCTGGGCAGATGCAAGGACAGAACACAAGGTAAATATAAACACCAATAATTCTTTTCTCATATTAGTTCTTTTAATATAATGAGGATAGATACGCGGACGACGCGGATAAGGAGGACAAACGCGGAATAATCATAAATCCGCGTTTGTCCGCTTCATCCGCGTCGTCCGCGTATCTATAACTTATTCAATTTCTATGCCGTGTTGTACCGGAGTAAGGATGAACGTAAATTCATAGTCACCATAAGGCAACTGATATTGTGGCAACGGCCATGCACCCCAACTGTTCACACATCCTAAGCCCATCTGAGCCTTGTCGATGCAGAGATTTGTCAGGTTAGCCTCTTTCACTTCGGGAGAGTGGCTCTGACCTTTGTCCCAACCATCGTCCAAAGACTCGATAGTATAGTGCAGGGCTGATGCGGAGAACGGAGCGTCAGCTACAATCTGCAAACCGCGTCCGGCATCGTTCAGTTGCTTCCACCAGCGGATATCTGTCTTCGTACCTGTTTCCTGCGGACGGATATAAGAATAGAATTGTTCATCTACACTTTGGCGATACAATCCCAGATCTGTACAATGATTACGGTCACTGTAGTTCTCTACCGGGCCACGGCCATAGTATTCTACAGTTTCAAAAGTCTTGGGCATCTGCATCTGCATACCGAAACGGAACATATGAGATACTTTAGCCTGCGGATCGGCAGTCATCTTCTGAGTCACCTTTACAGCACCCTTGTTGTTGATTACATAAGTAAGATCCAGTTTGGCAGAAACATTCTTCATTTCGTATTCTGCACGTACCACTGTCTGATTGTCTACTGTCTCCCATTTGAAGGAAGTTAGCTTCAGACCCGGGTTCTTCCAGACAGCGAATTTCTGTTGCAAACCTGCACCGAAATCATTGTCCGTAGGTGCACGCCAGAAGTTAGGTGCCAGTTCGGCATCTTCGTTCATCAATTCCGTGCCTGCTACGTTGTAGCGATTCAGGTAACCGGTATGTTTGTTGAATTCCAGACGGAAGTTATCACCGTTGATGATCAGATAACGCCAGTCGTTTTCCTGGATTTGAGGAGCAACGGTAGGAGTATTCACAACTTCCACATTCTTCAGGTCCATAGCAGGAGCCTTGTAGGGGTTCAGTACAAGCTGGTCTTTGGCTACGGCATATCCGGCAGGGAGCAAACCTTCGCGGTTCTTCAGGCGATAAGTTACATTCAACAACCATTCTTTGCATTCGCAGGTTTTGCCGATGTTCAGTTTCACTCTGGCAGTCTGCTGCGGAGCTACGTTGAGGTCTTCTACACGACCGGTACGAATTACTTTACCGTTAGCAAGCAATTGCCAATCCAGATAGTAAGCGGAAAGGTCACGGAAGAAGTTTTCGTTGTACACGTTCACTTCACCGTTCTTCAGGTCAGCAGGAGTTGTCCAGATGTTCTGGTAATAGTAACCCACTTCGTACATGTGCGGATTGGGAACACGGTCGGGACTGATCAGACCATTATCACAGAAGTTCTTGTCGGAACCGTCGTAACGGTTGAAGTCACCGCCATAAGCGTAGATAGTAACACCGTCTTTGCCTTTCCAACGAACGGACTGGTCTACGAAATCCCAGATAAAACCGCCTTGCAGGTTGGGGTATTTACGGATCAGATCCCAATATTCTTTGAAACCGCCCTGTGAGTTACCCATAGCGTGGGCATATTCACACTGGATAAGGGGCTTCTTGGCATCTGTACGCTGGCCATATCTTTCTATGTGCTTGTAATCGGCATACATGGGACAGTCGATGTCGGTAAACTCGTTTCCGTGTGCCTGTTCGTATTGTACGGCACGACTGGAATCTTCATTCTTGATCCAACGGTAGCAAGCTTCAAAGTTAGGTCCGAAACCGGCTTCGTTACCCAATGACCAGAAAATAATGCTGGGATGATTGAAGCCGCGTTGTACGTTGCGCTGGTTACGTTCCATGTGAGCTTTGGCATAGTCGGTGCGTTTAGCCAGTGTCTTTTCACGATAACCCATACCGTGTGATTCGACATTAGCCTCAGCCACTACATACAAACCGTATTGGTCGCAAAGGTCGTACCACAGATTGTCATCAGGATAGTGACAGGTACGCACAGCGTTGATATTAAATTTCTTCATGACCTGGATATCCTGGATCATGCGTTCGGGAGATACGACATAACCACCATCCGGATCAATTTCATGACGGTCGGCACCTTTGAAGAGAACGGCCTGACCGTTTACTAATATCTGGTCACCTTTCAATTCAATCTTACGGAAGCCTACCTTTACGGGGATTACTTCGTTGCTGCCTTGCAAAGTGGCACGCAGTGTATAGAGGTAAGGAGTTTCGGCTGTCCATTTATGCGGATTTTCCACATTCATCAGAATGGTACCGCTACCTTTGGCTGTTTCCGTAGCTACTGCCTTGCCGGTAGCATCCAGTAATTCCAGATTTACGTTACCACTGCCTTTCAGGTCGAGCGTCACACGCAGAGAACCATTTTCGTATGCCTCGTCCAAATCCGGAGTGATACGGATGTCCTGGATACGTTTCTTGTTGCGGGCATAGAGGTAGCAATCACGTCCCACACCACTGTAACGGAAGAAGTCCTGGTCTTCTAGGTAGGTTCCATCACACCAGCGGAATACCTGGAAAGCGATAAGATTCGTTTGTCCGGGTTTCAAATAAGGAGTCAGGTCAAATTCGGCTTCAAGCTTGCTGTCTTCGCTATAGCCTACATAACGACCATTTACCCAGAGATACATGTTGGAGGTTACAGAACCGAAATGAGCAATGATGTCTTTCCCTTTCCAGTCGGCAGGAACAATGATTTCACGACGGTAAGAACCTACATGATTGTTCTCTATAGGAACCTCAGGAGGGTTGTTCTGGAACTGATTACGCCAGGCGTAGCCGGTGTTCACATAAATAGGATCACCGTAACCATTCAATTCCCACACAGCTGGGACTTGCAGATTATCCCATCCTTTGTCATTGAAACCTACTTCCCAAAAGTCGGTAGGACGTTGGTCGGCATTGCGTACCCAAGAGAATTTCCAGGTACCGTTCAAAGTCATGTAATTAGTAGATTGGGCTTTCTTGCCTTGCATGGCGGCATCTGCCGATTCATAGGCAAAGTAATTAGTGTGCATGGGAGCACGGTTCACGGCATTGATTTCCGGATCAAGCCACTCTTTAAAGGACTGTGCATTGGCAGTCAGAGCCAGGGCTGCAAAGAGTCCGGTAATAAGATGTTTCTTCATGGATATAAAATTAGTATGTTTGTAGCGGCACGAAGAATATTTTCTGCATACCGCTACAAAGATAGGGTGAATGAACTTTTTTTAGGGTGAATAATAGTTCAAAAAAGGGGGAATAGAGTTCAAAGAGCTACTGTATCCGGTACACTCCGAACGAACGTGGTTCAAGTTTCAGTTTCAGAGATTGTCCTTCTACCTGTACCGGACGTACACGGGGAACAATCGCTTCCTGATCCAGCGTATTTACTGTGCGCCAATTGTCATTCTGTAAGTAAGTGCAGGAACCGGCAACCAACTGACGTTTCTTCAAACCATTGAAATCGATCTGAACATCGGCAGGCTTACTGCTTGCATTCACCAGTTTCAGGATGATTTCTCCGGTAGGTGCATTCAGTGCAGCTGTTGCATAGAGGCTGTCCTGCCCCGCTACTGCTTTGCCATCCATCTTCAGGCTGAGTACATCGGTACCGGCATTCATGCCGTACATCTGCTGAACGTAATAGTTCGGTGTGCGCATCATGCGCAGGTTATCGAACCAGATCAGGTCGGGATTCCACTGCCAAGCGTCTACGTGAGCAAACAACGGCGCATAAGTAGCCAGATGAACAACATCCGCATTCCGTTCCAGTCCCGTCATAAAGGCAGCTTCGGAAAGGGCGGCGAGGAAGTTGTTATCCTTCTTCGTGGAATGATCGTGTGAAGCATATTCTCCGGCGAAAACCTTCGGACCTTTGCGGTCGTAATTGTCATAGCGTGACGCATTGCCAAAGAACCAATCAGGATTCATGTAGTAGTGTTCGTCCACCAGGTCTACACCGATACGCTTCATTTCGGGCCAGAGATAATCGAATTTATCACCGCTGGCACTCGGGCCGGAGCTACCTACAACCTTCACATCAGGATATTTCGCACGGATAGCTTTTGTGAAAGCTTCCAAACGTTCTACATAAACCTTATCCCACTGTTCATTACCGATACCGATCATCTTCAGATTGAAGGATTCGGGATGTCCCATATCGGCACGCACTTTTCCCCACTTGGAAGTAACAGGCCCGTTGGCAAATTCAATCAGGTCGAGTGCATCCTGTATGTACGGATCGAGTTCATTCATCGGAACTACTTCGTTGCTTTCGTACTGGCAGGAGAGCCCGCAGCTGATTACCGGAAGAGGTTCTGCACCGAGGTCTTCGCTCAACAGGAAGTATTCGAAGTAACCAAGTCCCAAAGTCTGGAAATAGTCAGGGAAGGCTTTATGTTTGAAGGTGTAGTTCCAGCGGTTTTCATTCAGAGGGCGGTTTTCAACAGGACCTACGGAATTCTTCCACTGGTAACGGGTTTCAAGACTGTTACCCTCGATGATACAACCACCGGGGAAACGGAATACGCCCGGGTTAAGGTCATAAAGGGCTTGTGCGAGGTCGGCACGCAGGCCATTCTCACGTCCTTTCCAAGTATTCACAGGGAACAGGGAGATATGATCCATATCCACCGTACCACGTGTTTCGAGGACGATACGCAGGCGGGCATGAGCATCTGTGAAAGGAGATTTCAGCACCGCCGTCAGCTTTTGCCAGTTATTGCCGCTGACTTCGATTTCTTTCTTCAACAGATTCTGTGCATTGGAGTTGACAAGCTCGATGGAGAGCTTCATCGGCTTCGCATCCGGCGTGCGGGCATAAACGGAGAAACGATATTCTTCACCTTGCTTCACACCGATGCCGCGGTAACCTTCATTATCCAGTCCGGCGCGCAGCAGACGACCATCGTTCACTACGCGTACATAGTGAGGATTGCGGTCAAAACAAGGATTTGCATCCTGAACGGTTACATTACCGAAAGGCACCCAACCCACGAAAGGTTGTGGGAATTCAAACGAACGGTTCTTTACCAGTTCGGCATACAGACCGCCATCGGCACCGAAGTTGATATCTTCGAAAAAGATGCCATACATTTCAGGTTGTATCTTTGCCGTCGGTTTAGAAACGTCGACGGTCATTACATGTTGTTGTGCCTGCATGCTCAAAGCAAGAGACAAAGCAAAAAGGGCAGTTAACTTTCTCATTATTATATCTTATTTTTTCTTTTCAATATTCTGATGGATACGTATCACTGTAAACGAATAAGCAGGCATAGAGTAAGAAAAGTCATTTCCTTCTACCTTGAAATCAGAAGAAGCAGGTTTAGCTCCTCTGTCTTTCGGATCACCTGTCAATATCGTTTTTGTAGCCGAAGGATTTACCAAAGTAACCCCGTCCAACTTCACCTGGGAAGAAACTTCTACCGGAAGCATATTCACTAACTTCACGATATAATCTCCGGTATTAGCGTCTTTCACAACTGATACTCCGACACGTTTCTTCACGGCATCCCAGCCATTATTCAGTTTTACCGTAGAAGACAAGTATTCGGTACCGGCATTCTGACCATACATCTGTTGGGTATAGTAGCCTACTGTGGGTTTTACTTCCGCATTATTAAAGTAGATTAAATCCGGATTCCATTGTGTATGGCCTTCTTTAGCCAATAGAGGAGCATAAGAAGTCATTTCTACTACATCACCGTTACGTTCTACGGCAGTCAGGTAGAGAGCTTCGGCAAGTGCAGTTTCTACATTATTGGGGCGTCCCGGCAGGTGAGCGGCGTATTCGCCCAAATAAACTTTCGCTTTGCTACGGTCGTAATGGTCGTAATATTCCTGATTGTGAATCATCCAACCCGGTTCTACATAGTAGTGTTCATCTACCATCGGTACACCCAGTTCGGTAGCAAGATCCCAACCTACTTCATAATCCGTACCTTCGTAGAACGGACCGGTAGTACCAATCACGGTAACTTCAGGATGTTTTGCTTTTACGGCATCGAATATCATCTTAAAGCGTTCCACGAAGACAGGTGTAATCATGTCCTCATTACCAATACCGATGAACTTCAGGTTGAATGGTTTCGGATGTCCGGCTTCCGCACGCTTCTTACCCCACACGGTTTTGCGGGCATCTCCGTTGGCATATTCTATCAGGTCGAGAACATCTTGGATGTACTGATCCATTTCTTCCATCGGAATACCACCCTGCTGTCCCATGCAAGTCAGTTCATCCTTGGAATGGTGGGCGCAGGTACCAGAGTTCTGACAAGGTACACCGGCTGCAAGCACAGGTACGGGTTCCGCACCCATATCTTCACAGAACAAGAAGTATTCGTGGTAACCCAGACCGCGTGTCTGATGGTATCCCCAAAGATTGCGAAGCGGCTTGCGGGCTTCCAACGGACCGATAGAGCCTTTCCAATCATAAATATTATCTATTCCATCGCCATGAGCCACACAACCGCCGGGAAAACGTACGAAACGGGGATGCAGGTCGGCAAGCGTTTGTGCCAGATCAGCACGAAGTCCGTTCTTACGACCTTTGAAGGTCTTTTGCGGAAAGAGGGAAATCATATCCAGCGCATACTTGCTGACAGCTTGCGGAACAATAGACAGAGATGCAGCAGCCGCATCACTTGTGGCTGTCAAGACTGCTTTCTGTTGTTTCCACTCTTTAGATGTTACGTTTACGGCAGTTTGTGCTATAATTGTTCCATCTTTATCAACCAAGTTCACAAGTACCTTGCCTCCTTTACCCTCAAGTACTTTACCAAAGAGTGAGAAGTCATATTTCTCGCCTTTCGTCAAGGCTATGCCATCGAAACCGGCATTCACCAATGCAGTTTGTTCAGCTGCACTCACATCGAAAACAGCATAATGGGGATTATTAGGATGAATAGGATTCTCCGTTGCAATACTCAATGTAGCATCACTCCCCTGAACACTCCAGGAGTGAGTACTATTCCAGTTCTGATCGTTACCACGGTCGGTCGGGGTATATTCAAAGTCGCGGTTCTGAACCAGTTCGGCATACAAACCACCGTCAGCTCCATAGTTGATATCCTCAAAGAAAATACCAATCAGATGCTTGCTGATTTCTTTCGCCTGACCTGCATTTACCTGAATGGTAGCCTCTACTGGCTTGAGGTTGGCAAAACGTACAGGGTCTTGCTCGGTACGCTCGGCATTCAGTGACTGGCGGTATTTCTTATGTTCGGCATAGCGAATGATTTGCTGCACGGTAGTATAGGGAACTTCCTGCACCCAGCCTTCTTCTTCCGAACCATTCACCAACACCTTCTTCTGAGTGGTGGGATACACATCTTTGGGTTCATACTTACTGCGTTCTTCGGGAGAGAAATAACTCTGTGCTTCCCACTTCTGCAAGTCGGGAGAGGTTACATAGGCAAGTGCCTTACCGGTATTCGTAGTTTCCCAGATGCAATGCCACTTGCCATCGGCACGGGTTTGCATCAAATGGGGCTTGAACATAGTCTTTGCCCGTCCCCACGGACCAAAGTCGGAATTCACATAGGCAAATCCATTAGCTACGCTAAACCACTTCTCTCCGTCGGGACTCCAAGCAAACTTCAGGCCGCTGCGTCCATCACGGTTCGAATAGGAAAAGAGGTACACCTGATTCGGTTCATTCGTCACGCCCTCCACCTTTGCCTGCACAGGGAAGACAAAAGACAGAAGTAAACATACACTTAAAAATCTAATCAATCTGTTCATGGTATTATTTATCGGGTTATTTGTTTTTCCAGTACTTTCTCAGCTTCTCAGCCTCTTTCTTAGTGATGTGGATTACTGCTCCATGTTTCGGTGACGAGAAGTTAGTCGCCTTCATCACACCTTCATTGAAGTGTCCTAGATCTTTGAAGTTCACAAAATCAGTGGTTTCACTGAAACCGAAATTATGAGGATTGATACCATAGATGTCATACATTACCACCCATTTGTCTTCGCCAATGCGCTTCCACATGTTAGGAGCTTCGCAGGCTTTCGGCTCCGGATCTACCCATTCCGGCAGGTAAGTATATCCACGGTTGATATATTTCGAAACAGCTTGTTTGATGCCCGGTGTTCCGTCGTGAGCGACGTAGAACATGTGATACTTATCACCTACTTTCGTGATATCAGCATCGATAGCTGATTTGGTAGCATCGGGATATTGGAACAATAAGCGGGGTTCTGTTTCCAGACCGTCGAAGTCTCCGTTTACATAAGCATAGTACAGCATATTCCGTGCATTGCCCATGCGCATGGTGAAGTAGATCATTATTCTGCCTGCATGTTCATCGTAGACCAGTTCAGGTGCCCAAGCACAACCGATCTCATCATATCCGGGGAAAGTCTTGTCAATACGGACCACATGGTGTGTCCAGTTTACAAGGTCTTTTGATTTCATCAGGACAAAACCACGGTTGTTGCCCCAGCCGTATTTGGCTCCATCACGCTCCCACTCGGTGTTGCGCAGACCTTTCTGCTGGGCAAAGATGTGCAGGTCGGTCATGGCAATGTAGAAAGTACCATCCGGTGCACGATAGATATGCGGATCACGGATACCTTTCTGTTCGGCAATCGTATCACCGGCAATAATGGGCTGACCGTTATTTACATCCGTAAATGTATATCCGTCATCACTGACTGCGAAATATAAACTATGTGTATCATCTTTGAAATAGGTAAACAGATAGGCTCCCATTTCCTTTTCATTCGTTTTCCAATCCTGAACCAGTACGGCACCACCTTGCGGTTGGAGGGTCAGTTGGAATTTGCCGTCAGCTTTCAGTTTCAGAGTTTGCAACTGAGGTTGCAGTTCTTTATCATCATTATAGAATGAAAGAGTCTGTCCTGCCAGCATAGGCAATTCGAGTTTCAGTTTCAGCACTTCTTTTGTACCGTTAACAGCCGCTACATACCATTGCTTACCGTGACGACGTGCAACGACTGCATATTTTCCAGGATAACCATCAATAAAGCGTGTTTCATCCCATGTAGTAGGCACCTGTTTCATAAAGTCCAGGCAAACTTGCGGGGCATCTGTCAGATTGTTGGGTGCCAAAGCATAATTCTGAATAGGGTTCTGGAACAATACAGCTGTTGCTAACTGGAATACATCCGTCGTGCGACGGGTAGTTCCGCCATTGTTTCCCCGGTTCAAACGCTTGTTCAGGAAAGTACCGCCAAATTCCATGCAGCCTACCGCATTACGGATAAAGGGATGCAGGCAGGCATTGAAAGCTTCTTCATCACAGAAATGTTGATTGAAAATCAGATTCTCGGAAGCCAGTACCGCTTCGCTGCCTACATAGTTGGGATACATCCGCTCCCATCCGCGAGGCACTGTACAGCCGTGGAAGATTACCATCAGACCATGATCGTCAGCATCACTCAGAATACCTTCGTACAAACGCATGGTTTCCTGTTTGTCTCCACCGAAGAAATCTACCTTGATACCTTTCACACCCTGCTCCTGAAGCCATTTCATTTCACGCTTGCGGATAATCGGATCATCCATCATATTGACAGGCCCTTGCTCGATATCATTCCAATAACCGCTTGAACTGTACCACAGGAATACATCCACACCCTTACCTTGTGCATAGTCGATGAGAGATTCCACACGCTTATGGCCGATTTTCGTATCCCACCAGTTGTCAATCAACACGTATTCATACCCCATTGCAGCAGCCAGATCAACATAACGCACCTGGTCATCATAATTAATACTGCCGTCCTGCCAGAGTATCCAGCTCCAGGTACCACGCCCCATCTGATAATCATGTTCCGTCTCATACAGCGGTTCCACTACATCCCAGATCACAGTGGTTTCTACAATAGGCTTCAATGTCTCACCTACCGTAATCGTACGCCAAGGGGTAGAACCTGGTAAAGCGAAAGCGGGGGCAACTGTTCCGTTACCATTATTCTCTTCAGCCATCGGAAAAGCTACCGTATACAGATTTCCTTCTGTTACATCGCTCAGGCGCGAACCGCAATAGCGACTGTCTACACCTGTCTCACTGACAAGCACCCAGCCATTATCTCCTACGCGGAACAGGCAGGGGAAAGTATATCCGTGTCCGTATTGCGAACGGACATCCATCGGGGCATCCGCCTTATATTCTTCTTCATAACTCGGTTTTGTCCGCTTCCAGCCTATCATGGCGTCACTTTGCGGACACATGAAGGTAGTAGTCTGTTCAGGAAAACGGAAACCGGTTGCTTCGCTGTTCACAACAAGGCTTCCCCGTTCGCCCTGGCGGGGCAACGTATAGCGGAAAGCAACGTCATTATTGCTCACACGGAAGATTACGTCCATCTTCTGCCCTTTTGCATTGACAAAGGCACATACCAGTTCATTGGCCTGATAATGTATCTTGGAAGCTTTGATACGCGATTGCGTGTAAACGGTATCAATTTTCCTTTCTTCATGCCCGGTCAGTTTCATTGCTTTCGCAAAGTCTCCCACATTGGTCTCCAGACCCAACGGAGATGATTCCAGCATCTGTTTCCCGTTATAGGTGAGAGAATACGATGCTTCCTTCCCTTCCGGACACGAAACTGTTAGTTGTAATTTACCGTCAGGTCCGCTGACGGTTACATTCTGTGCTGTCAGCGGCAAGGCTACCGCCATACATAAAAAAGTTAATCCCTTCAGTTTGTTTCTCATGGTCAAATAATGTTTCTCTGGTATTTTAATAGTCATATAATTAAAGGGTTGGCACTACCCGTTTAATCGTTCCGTCTTCATTGAATTCCATACGGTCAATGCATACTTCCCGATGCGTACCCGGACCATCTTTCAGGAAGTTCTTATTAATACGATGGTAAACGATATACCACTCATCCGTACCCGGAATTTGTAACACTGCATTGTGTGCAGGACCGTAGATTTGTTTCTCCGGATTCTGAATCAGTACAATCGGATCTTTAGCTACCTCAATAGGTCCAAGCGGCGATTTAGATGTGCCGTAAGCCACGTGGTAGTTGGGTGAGCCAGTGTCATCTACCGACCACATAAAATAATAAAGTCCGTTACGGTAAAATACATAAGGAGCTTCACGGAATGCATAATCCTGCAAGGTTCCTCCTTCGGGAGTCATTACCGTAAGTGTTTTCTTCTTGATGGAAATCATGTCTTTGTTCAGTTCGGCGCCGGCCATGTAGCCATTTCCCCAATACAGATAAGGTTTACCGGATACAGGATCGGTGAAGACATCCACGTCTATCTGCTGTCCGTGTCCTACGGGAGAGTCTGTAATGATGGGCTGTCCCAGATCGGTAAACGGTCCGACAGGTGAGTCGGCCATTGCTACGCCGATTTGCTTTCCTCCGCCTTTGGCGGGATTGCCGCTATAATAAAAGAAGTACTTGTATTCTCCCTTGATGAGTTTTTCCTCAATACACGGTGCCCAGGCATTTCCATTCGCCCAAGGTACCTGTTCGGATTTCAAATCCAGCATAACGCCTTCATAGTTCCAGTTCTTCAGGTCGGTTGAAGAAAAAACAGTGAAATACCATCCACCCCAACCGGGTTGTCCGTCTGTTGTGGAATAGATATAATATTTCTTTGTCTTGTTTGAGTATAAGATTTCAGGGTCGGCATGAAATCCGGGCAATACAGGATTGTTCGGTATTGCCCCCAATTCGACAGGCTTGCCCCATTTATCCGTGATACGGATCAATTCATCGCGTGTGATAGGAATAATCGTTCCGTGGCGGGGATGGAAGTTCATCTTCACCTCACTGTCTATCACTTTGAAGTTCTTCAGGTCGGTAGTTTCCGTAAACTGATATTTGCCTTTCATGTATACATCATACATTAATATATACTTATCCTGATTTATCAGTTTAAATGTGCCGGCACCTTCCACAGCATCCTTTGTTTGCTGCTTGTAATCCGGTTCTTCTTTCCACTGGCCGGAAGTCAGTGAACGGGTGGTTGCCACTTTAATGCCGTTTCCATGTCCTTCTGTCTTATAGAACAGGTGGAAAACACCGTCTTTATAGACAATATCCCCGTCGATACATGATTTCTTATTCTCCGGAATGAAGAGTGGCTTCGGTTCACCAATCAGATCTGTAAAGTCGTCATTGGCATACGCATAGTAGATGATATCGGCTCCACCGGCATACTGCATAGACCAGTACACCATATATTTTCCGGCTTCAGGGTCGAAAACCGTCTGCGGTGCCCAAACACGTTTCAGCTTTTCCTGTCCTTTATAGCGTTTCTGCATGTTGATGATGGAATGCGTCCAGTTTACAAGGTCATTGGACTTCAGCAGCACCATCGCACGGTTTGAATCCCAACCATTGTCAGATACCATATCTGTCACCACCATATAAAAGGTATGACCATCCTGACTTCTCAGAATATGCGGATCGCGCACACCACCGGTCGAACTGATCACTTTCGAATCAAGAACGGGCTTACCGTCATTCAGCGCCCAATATGTATATCCATCCATACTTACGGCATAACATACAGCTTCTTCACTGATGTGGTTACCTGTAAAGTAGGTAAACAAATAAGCCACATAATCTTTTTCAACGATAGGATGTTGTTGGGAAAAAGAAGGCAATGTCATTGCCAACATTAAACTAATAGCAACTGCAAAATGTCTCATAGTATTCCTCATAAAATTCACGTTAGTTATTGGGTGTCAAAAATACACATAAAAAAGGAAATATACTACTACGAATCATGCAAAAAGGGAATAATTTTGTGTCATTTCATTAAAAAACAAAGATTTACCCACTTATCTATAAAAAAATGGAGTTTGTCGGCAAAACAAACTCCATTTCGTATTTCAATTAAAAACGAATGTTCAATCCAAGAAACGTACCATTTCACAAGCAGCCAATAAGAATGCTCCCACTCCAAAGTTAGCTGTTGAATTGGCATCTACCACCTGCCCCGGAATTGCCTTTTCTCCGATAGGCTGCACATAACCGATACGTCCATCCGGCTGTAAAGCAACAGTCGTTAGATATTTCCAGGCTTTTTCTACTACAGGCTGATAAGTAGCCTTATCCAAAAGGCCGTTATTCATACCCCACAGCAGACCATAGGTAAAGAAAGCAGTGCCACTGGTTTCCGGTCCGGGTGCATGTTCCGGATCAAGCAAACTCCGTGTCCAGTATCCTTCCGGTTGTTGACAGGCAGCCACAGCTTTTGCCATTGTCTGAAAACGATCTATATATTCCTGACGGTATTTATCTGTTTCAGGTAAATCCTTTAATACTTTAGCCAGTGCCGCAAGCACCCAGCCGTCTCCGCGTGCCCAAAAGTCTTTCTTACCGTTCGCACTTTTATGTTTGGGATAGATATATTTCCCGTCACGGTAATACAGGGCATCTTCGGGATCATACATCAAGCTATCGGCAAATACCCAATATTCATGCAGTTTGTCCAGATAAAGCGGATTACCGGTTATCTTATATAGTTTAGTCATAACGGGCATCACCATATAGAGTCCATCGGCCCACCACCAATAATCGTTCTTATCCGTACTCATCTGATATTCCATCACTTCGCGGGCACGGGCTATTTTCTGAGTATCCGGCTCTATGTTATATAAATCTGCATACGTCTGGAAGCAAATCTGGTAATCACCGAAAAGCACATACTCATTACTTTCACCGTAGCTGTATTTCCACTCGGCTTTATTGTCCGATTTGGCGCCTTTCCATTCATTGTGCTCTGCCCAAGCCTTGGAATAATCCATGAAAGCAGTATCTCCAGTCAGGAAGAACGCTTCCATATTACCTGTATGATAGGCGGCATTGTCCCAGAATGAACGCCCATGCTTCGGATTCTGTTCCTGCCAATAGTTATTCACTTTATAAATAATATCCACAACTTCTTTAGCCTCATCTTTTGGAGCCGCACAAGCCAACAGCCCACTCAGACAAAAAGCTAAAAGTATCACATTTCCCAAAAATGTTTTCATATATTTTTCTTTTTTTACTTAATTACTATACCACTCGTTATTATTCATAAAGGAAGACAAATTCAGATCTACTGAGTACCTCCTTGAAATTGTGTCCCGGAGTGAACCCTATTCAGTCGTATACTGAATGCCATTCAGTCGTATACTTAACCCTATTCAGTCGTAACCTCATTATCCCCCTCCCAGAAGGCATTCTGAGTAAGGATTAAAGGGAGCCTGCCACTATAGTAAATTATATATGCACAAAAATTAATTATTCACTTCCAGCACATATACCGGTTGAGGAGCAAATTCAACCATACGTTCACCATCACCTTGTTTAGTATGCTGCACAAAAAGATGGAGCCGGCGTTTCTGCTTCCATAGTTCCGTGTCATGCGAGGGTTCCCAGGCGTCTACCGCAAAGTCTGTCAGGTCTGTAATAGTCCATTTTCCAGTTCCCACAGCCTGAGCATGTGCCATCGACACTCTACTTCCCCGTTCTTCATCACGGAAGATGTAGAATATCTCGCCACCATCCACCACGATACGCGGGCGGGCAATTGGAATCATCTTTGTACCACCACCTTTCAGAGAAAAAGGAGTATGACGATCGGAAACCTGGCGATTCTGCCACATTTGTCCATCGTGCCACACAATACGGTATTGCGGAACATCACTATCAGGATCGCGCCAATACGTGGCAATATAAGGATTACCACTTGCATCTGCACTCATACTGGTCTGGTTGATGAGTTCTGAGTTTTGTGGAATACGGCAGGCATACTCTGCATTATTGTAACGAATAGGCAAATCATATTTCTTGCCATTCGCCTTATACCACGTGACACCGTTATCATAGGAGCGGGCATAACAAAGATCATGATTAGTCTCCACATGCCATGTTTCGCGCCATACCCACGACAGGTGTATGGTTCCCTGCTCATCTACATAAAGCTGCCAGTAGGCATTCCGCTGATCTTCACCATCTATCAGGACATCTTGTACGCGATACCATTTTTTCTCTTTCACAGAATAGCGGTTCATCACCAGATTTCCCCTGCCGGAAGAACCGGAACGATAAACAAACAACAGATCGCCTCCATTCAACGGATAGAACTCCGGATAAGTCACATTTCCCTCATCCACTCCGGTCATAGGCTCTTTATCACCCAGTTCCAGAGTATATGGAGCAGTGCTGCGACAATAATTCAGTTTATGTCCGTGATGGTCAAATGACAGATGCAAATAACCATCTCCGTCCAGCATCATGCTGATTATATTATGGGCATCCTTTACATTTCCCTTGTATTGTGTCCGTTGTAACGTCCATTGGTCAGAATTCAACTTCCGTTTGCCGAGCACCAGATAACCGTCCCCGTCATAATAACTTATATACTGTTCATCTCCTTGTGTCACAAGCGAGTTGTTCCTGAATACAGTCGTATTGACTGACGTTTGGCTATATCCGTTCCCCACTTCCACAAGACGGGACTGTTGCGCCCGGAGAGTGGAAAATACCAGGAGAATCAGAAAGAAAAAAAGAATGCGTTTATTCATAATTATTATTCGTAATATGCGTGATCTTTCGGGAAATCTTCTCCTCCCCATGCTTTCTTTGATGTCCAGGGCTGTGGCGCATCTGTCCAGAAAGGATCATCAGCAGCCAAACCTAATGGCAAGAAAGCAAGCGAAGCCAAATAAAGACTACCATTATTGGTATACCAGTCTGAAATATTGGGTTGAGAACCATTAAAGCCTAATGTCAGATAACCTTCCGCATTGAAATTGCGGTTATCACCGAACATGCGTTGAATAACAGCTGTCATTGCCGCACGCACCTGTCCGGCAGGCAATTCTTTCGGTAGCCAGCCACGTAATGACAACAAGGCAAGAGGCTGTAACACACCGGTACGATAAGTAATTGAACGGCCAAATACGGGGAAAGCACCTTCAGGAGAAACAAAGCGTTCCAATATCATACCGAAACGCTGCATACGCTTCAAAGCTTTCGGGAAGTTTCCGCCTTTCACATTCCAGATGTTTCTTTTTCCTCCATCCGTCATCACGTCAAGGCATTCCACATACATGGGGTGAAGCACAAAACTGTTATAATAGTCAAATGCAAAATCTTCTCCGTCACTGTACCAACCATCGCCCACATACCACTCGTCTACTTTACGTAAAGCAGAAGTTATACGATAGTAATCGGTTTGGGCACCTGCCTTTTTCAGGAAGCATTCAACGGTTGAAGAGAATAACAACCAATTCGTATAAGGGGGATCTACCCGGCGCAATTGTTGGAACTCAGCAATATATCGCTGTTTTGTCAAATCATCCAATGGAACCCATAAGGCATCATATCCACGCAAAAAGCTTTCAGCTATATAGGCAGCATCTACGAGAGGTTGTCCTTCCTTGCGCCATAACAGGTAATCTTTACTTTCCGGGTCCACTGATTGGGCATAACTCTTCAATGCCCACTCACGCAATTGTTTGCGCTGCTGACCTTCTGCCGTGTCATCATCAGGCAATGACAACCACGGAGCCAGTCCGGCCATCAACCTGCCGAAGCATTCCATATAAGTCACTCGTTTATCACGGCCATCCCATGTAGGACTTAACTCTACCATCATATTTTCCTGCAATTTACCTTCGCTCATATTGCTCAGTACAGGTGCAGCCATCTGATAGAGAATGCCTGTCCATAATTCACGATCAGTCTTTACTTTTTCAGGTTTCTTTTTGGCCGATACATTAAGAGGTATCAGCAATGCTACGGTCAATAGTAGCCAAAGATATTTTCTTGTTTTCATGATATTCTATATAAGTTGTTTTTCATTGTTGCAAATATATCCGTTTCATAAGAAAACGAACTACTACAAATATTGCAAAAGAGGATATTTATCGGTCATTTCCGCTATAAAATGCATAATTTTCAGGAAAATCTGGTCTTTTCCATCTTTTCTACTGCTTCTGATATACCCGTACATAGTCTATTTCATAGCGCATGGGGATTCCTTTATCATCAATCTCTCCACCGTTTATGCCACCAAGAGCTAAGTTCAACAAAAGATATTGAGGCTTGCGGAAAGGGTTCGTCCCTTTTCCGATGGTGCCATTCACAGTTTCGCTCAAAGGAATTTCATTCAGCAATTCATCATCCAGATAGATTTTAATGGCCGTTTCATCCCAATCCATACGCCAGATGTGAAACTTATCCGCCCACGCCGGATCTTTATCTGTAAAATGAGTAAAAGGAATCGCTTTACTATTCCATTTGGCATTCCACTGTCGGTCAGTTCCCCAAGCGGCATTTGCCAGAATATGCGGTACGCCTTTGATGCGATAATATTCCATGATGTCGATTTCGCCACACGAAGGCCATTCCATACCGCTGCCCAATGTCCAGATAGCAGGCCATGCCCCTCCGCTCACAGGAATCTTGGCGCGAACCTCGAATCTGCCATAAAGAAATTCTTTTTTACCGGACGTTGTGATGCACGAGGAAGTGTACTCGATAAACTCCCGCTTCTTCCGCCAATCGTTACTTCCGGCCTCATACCAGGGATTTCTACGCCCTTCCTCTTTTCGCGCTTCAATAATCAACTTTCCATCTTTGCAGTAAGCGTTGCCTTTCTGATACCACTGGGCTTCTTCATTGCGTGCAAAACCATTATCATAGCTCCAAACAGTTGTATCCGGAAGACCATCCGTATTAAATTCATCACTCCACACCTGTTTCCACTCCGATTGTCCGAGCGGATTCATCTCATCCGTCCACTCAATAAACGGAACATCCTGTTCATCAAACTGTATAGGCAGCCAAATGTGTCCGGAATACATCAAGCTCTTCGGCTTCCAGACATCAGCCATAAATATAAAACGGTTCTCCGGTAATTCCAATACAAATGTACTTTGTCCGCCAAAGGTTTTCTCACTGTTCCGTCCGCGGCACGGATTAGGATGTTGCTTCCACGGTCCCCAAATGGAAGACGCTGAAAACATACGGGCTTCATTAGGATCCCAACCGGTACATCCGGAAGTTATCATCCAATACATATTATCTTTCTTGAATAGGGTCGGCGCTTCGTTATGTCCACCTGGAAAGATACGGATATAGCGTCCTGAATGCTGCAAATAATCATCTGTCAATTCTGCAATATGCAGAGTCAGATTTTCCTCGGAAGAATAAATGTGATAAGCTTTGCCATCGTCATCCACAAATAAAGTCATATCACGGGACATTTGTCCGCCTTCTAAATCGCGCTTCACAAAAAGTCCTTGGTTAACAGCCTTGTACCACTCCGGAGTCCACCACTTCTTATATTTCTTCATATTCCATGTCAGCTTCCGGTCTGCTTCAGACATATTTTCAGGATAGATTCCGGGGTTCACCCGCCCGGAACGAACAAAGCGGTAAGGTCCCTCCGGTCTGTCACTGACAGCCACAGCCGCACGAGCGGGTCCATAGCCTTGGCCTTTCAGTTCCAGATGGAACCACATTACAAATTTCCCGGTCTTCTTATTATATATCACTTTGGGGCGCTCCATGATGCAACCACGTTCAATATCGTTTCCAGATTCTTCGGATACAGCAAGTGCTATGCCTTTGTGAGTCCAATTCTGTAAATCGGAAGATGCATAACAGTTCACTCCCACTTCGGTAGTGAAACCGTTCTCGGGGCGATGTTCGCCAAACCAATAGTACAGACCTTCATGGAACAAGATGCCGCCGCCATGGGCATTGATATAGTTTCCATTGCTATCTTGCCACAATTTATTGTTAATATTCTGAGCCTGCACAGCAAGGCAACCAGTCAGCAATACTAATACTAGCAGTACTTTATTACGAATATATTCCATCATCCTATTATTTATTACCTTAAAAAAACAATATATCCCGTATTATCCAAAAGTTAATAAGACCTCAGACAATACGGGATATAATTGATTTAATTTATCTACTTATTCTGATAAACCCGTACATAATCAACTTTATACTCCAACGGGAATTTAGAGATTGCCGGCGTACCGCCATTTCCACCCAAAGCAAGGTTCAAGAAAATCTGCTGTCCGAAACCTTCACCGTCATTACCGGCATCCTTGAACGGATTCCTCCACGAACCTCTCCACCAATCATTCAGTCCACCACTACCATTATTTGTCTTGCTCAAATCTATCTCATTCATCAATTCGTCATCCAAATAAAGTTTGATGTAATTATCATCCCAGTCCATACGCCAAATATGATACTTCTCAGCCCAGTTAGCATCCTTCTTTGTAAAATCACTTAAAGGCCGATTATAGGAATCCCATTTAGCACTCCAACGAGTATCACTTCCCCAACAAGCATTTGCATGAAGACTTTGTACCCCATTTACAAAATAGTATTCCAGAATATCTATTTCGCCACCCAAAGGCCATTCCCAACACCAGCTATCCTTACTGCCACCAGTAGTCCAAATAGCAGGCCATGCACCTGATTCTGTCGGTATCTTAGCCCTAACAAGCATCGTGCCTTTTCTAAATCTATATTCTTTCGTAACAATGCTACTTGAAGTATACTCGGCATACTCACGGTTCGTCTTCCAATCACTGCTGCCCGCCTGGTAATTAGGATTATCTACCCGTTCACGCTTTCCTGTTATAACAAGAACCTCTCCATCGCATACCCCATTCTTATCCGAATACCACTGTAACTCCTGGTTACGTTGGAAACCTTCCTCAAAACGCCATACATCTGGATTAGGAACACCCTCATAATTGAACTCCTCATTCCAAACGAGTTTCAAATTATCAGATAACTCTTCAGGAGCCGGATTCGGATCAGGCAAATACTCAGGACCTGTTTCCGGTGCCACATACTTCACTTGAAAGAAAAGCATCAAGCTGTTAACCTTATCATTGATTGTATACGAAGAAGAATCTACAATTTTCAAAGGCAACACAAAAGTCATATTCCGTTCTTCTTTTTGTACCAAAGATATCATTTTTTCCGAATAAACTAATAATTCCAAATCATCAGATAGCTTAGTGCCAGCCAACAATTCCAATTTATCCGATGGCAATAGATAAAACTCTTCAGGCAACAGCTCCGCTTCTTTATACTTTTCATAAGCTCCATCTTCTCCCGCCTTGGCTTTAGCTATAACTTTCGACAACGAATCTTTATTGACTATCAGATTCACAGTAGCATTCTTATCTGCATTCCTATTCTGATAGAGTGCAATATTTAACTTGTATGAAAAGTTATCAGCCTCTTTATTTGATTTACTTAGTTCTGTGAATAAATTACACTCTCTACCATTCCATAGTTCACTTGCCTGCTTCAGTTCTAACAGATTAAGTCCAAGGCCTCCTTTGTAGGTAAGATCATATCCATCATCACAACTATAAAAACCGATTGTGAAAATAGCCATGTAAACGGCTGCCAACCATTTTATATTATTTTTCATCATTGTATATCAATTAAGTTAATCTAAAGGTACTGTCTCCGGATCATATACTTCTACTTCTACATCATAGAAATAAATCTCCCCTATATGAAAATAATTCTTATTCAAAGAACTTGAGATAACATTAAATCGGAAATATTTAAATTTTTTCCCGGCTATCACATAATCAGAAGAATATCTGGTAGCTTTTGTTGCCGGCAATCCACTTAAGACTGTCACTGTTTCCCAATTTTCTCCATCATTACTGATCTGAAACTCTGCCGCTGTAGGATAACCGTCTGTATTAGACGTATTACGGGTCCAATATCCAAAAGCAAAATTCTCATGTTCTTCCTCAAAAGCGATCTGTATATAATGAGGCAATGGGCTTTGAGGACTATGCCAATTTGAATGAAAGAAAGTCTCCGGGTTTCCATCAACCAAATGGGCATATTGCCCCTCACTTGCATCCGGGTAATTACAAAGCAATTGTTCCTTGGTCAACTTTACTTCCTTACGCGACTTCTCTGTCATCGTAGCCGGAGCTGCTCCCGACTTAGCTTTCACTTCCGTCACTGCACTACCTTGATTAGCAACATTAAAAGTCTGAAAAAAGAAAGAATAGTCACCAAAGCGGGCACGTGTATTCTCAACCAACAACTCAGTCGTATTTTTCGACACCAGTTTACATATATCTTTTTTCTGTAGCGGATCATTATACCTGATCTGCATATAAGCAAAGTCTTCTTCAGGAGCTGTCCACGTCAGCTTTATCTCTCCCGGTAATGCTTCGGACTGAACTGCAGAAGCACTGATTGCAGCAGGTGCAGCTGTAGAACCCATTATTTCAAACGGCTCAATCTTGTCATCACAACCAGCCATACCAATAAGTGCAGAAACGACAATGATATATTTCAAATTAAATTTCATATTCTTAAAGTATATAAATTCAACATTCTATTTTATCTCCCAACCCGGATTCTGCGTCAGGTTCTTATTCTTCCGGATCTCAGAATCCGGTATCGGGTAGAAATACATCCTATCATCCCAAGTCAACGGCTTCGTTGTCTTCTTGTATGCGAATGAGTCATCACCCAACTTCGTTATTTCCATTCTGGCAATAGAAGTTACTCCTCCTTCTTTCCAACGACGGATATCCCAGAAACGATGTCCTTCAAATGCCAGTTCTACCATACGTTCACGCTTGTAACGTTTCCAAAATTCATCTCCACTGATACCTTTGGGCAACACAGGCATGTTAACACCTGTACGAGTACGTATCTTATTTACCGCATCACGCGCTGTTAAGAAGAATTCATCGGTTGCCATTTCAGCCGAACCTAAATATTGAAAAACGGCTTCTGCATAATTCAGGTAAAATTCTCCCAAACGGAAAGTTATCCAACTATGGCGTTTACCACCTGTACCAGAACCTGCACTAATATCAATGCTGCCATCCAAGTATTTTTTCAAATAATATCCTGTCGGTGTGGCATACGAAATCGGTGCACCGTTTCTTCCACCTATATAAGTTTCCAACGGATTAGGATTGGAATCAGGCCATTTGTCGCCATTACAAGCAATAGTCATTTTGAAGCGCGGGTCTCTTCCCTCATAGGGATTCGCAGGATCAGGCTCTCCACCATTCTTCATTTCATAAGCATCAACCAAGGTTTGCGTTGGACAGTTCCCTGAATTGGCATTCTCCATACCAATAGGAAAGTTATCATATTCCGGTGAACTTGTATCCCCCACACGACGAGCAAAAATCACCTCAGCAGCCTGATAATTATTAGTGCCCCAAAGATCTGTATATTTACCCAGGACTATACCATTCTCCATACAATAGTCAATAACATCCTGACTGAACAATGCGGCTTGTCTCCATAACTCCTTGTCTCCACTTTCATTAAAAAGTTTACTGGCCCGATAGAGTGCGGCACGCGCTTTTAAAGCCAAAGCAGTACCACGGTTTACACGTCCAGTTTCAGGATTATCTCCACTAGCCGCATCTCCTTCAAGATTTTTATAAGATACCGGAAGCTCAGATGCCACAGCATCACATTCGCTTATTATAAAGTCAAATATCTCAGAAGCTGACGTACGTTTGATAGAATTAGCCTCAGCCTCAGTTAATATCTCCGTAGTAAAAGGCACATCACCATAAGCACGAACCAAGCGGAAATAGAAATAAGCACGCAGCAGGCGAACTTCATACTGATAACGGTTGAAACGAGTCATTTGTGCCTGATAATCTTGAGTGAAACGCAAATCATAAAAGTCCAGATCTTTAGCTTCCTTCAGAAAATAATTTACTGCACGGATGCCGGAATAAATTCCCCATTGAGATTTAGGGTTCATTGCCGTCCAGTTACCATTGGTATAATCCAATACAGAAGACCAGGTAACCGCCATCTCGGCCTCATCGCAAGCAGAAGCCAATGAATTTATACTTGGAAGATCGTAATCAAGATAGGAATAGATATTATTCACAAATCCTGCCGTACGCCCAAAATCAGAAAAAACATGCGTATTGTCATAATTGGTATATTCATGATAATCCATCTTGTCGTTACATGCCGACAGGGAGACTGCACAAATAATGCCGATATATATATTTCTTAATTTCATATTCATTACAGTTAATAAGTTCAAGATTCCAAAACATAGTTTAAAGTCCTAAGGACAGACCGATATGTACTGAACGAGTTGCCGGCCACTTATTATCCCCCATTGCTTCAGGATCTGTCAAGTCAATGCTGTCAATGCTAAACAAGTCAACACCCCGCACATATACTTTAGCCTGTTTCATTTTGATTTTGCTTAACCAAGCAGCCGGGAGTTTGTAATAAACTTCACAATTGCGCAATTTCAAGAACGAACGGTCAGCCAACCATACAGAACTGGCATATTGTGTATTGTTATCCACCACTTCAGTACTCAACCGCGGAAAACGAGCCGAAGGATTCTCTGGCGTCCAATGATTGTCGTATACATACTTCGATATGCTAGTATTGTTAATCAACGGCATATATAAGGAAGAAGAAAGTTGTGCCGTGTAGTTGCCCACGCCTTGGAAATATGCATTAAAGCCCAATCCTTTCCACTCCAGTCCAATATTAAATCCATAATAGATTTCCGGGCAATTATAGTTATACCCCATAGGAATCATATCATTTTCATTAATCACGTTATCACCGTTGATATCTTTATATTTGATATCACCCGGCTTCACCGGTCCAAACTGTTGTGGAATACTATTGGCAATATCAGCATCATCAACAAAATAGCCAATAGCCTGTAATCCCCACACTTGTCCTACCGGCTTGCCCGTCTGATACAAATAGTCGTATGCACGGGGTTCTTCCAGCATCTCCTTTATTTTGCTACGGTTATACGAGAATGTACCACCGGCACTAAGTTGGAAATCACCAATTTTCTTAGTATAATCCAAACCGAACTCAACCCCATGGCTATCAACTACACCTGCATTTAGATACGAACTACCCACTCCTAATACAGCCGAGTTCTGTCCGGCAGCACTTACCCAAATATCTGAACGTCTTTCATAAAAGCCGTCTACCGTCAGGGTAAGCCCTTTCAACATGGATATATCCAAACCAAGATTATATTTATAAGCTTTTTCCGTGGTTCCGTTTAAAGATGGTAAACGTCCTTCTGCCCATCCACCGTCACCATTAAAATTATCTTGTATCGGATAACCGTTAGCACCGCCCACAACCGTATTCCAATATCCATTAGACGGTATATTATCAGTATGGATAATACCAAATGATCCACGCAGCTTCATAAAATCAATAAAACTCTGATTCTTCATGAAGCCTTCATTCGAAATAACCCACGCCAATCCAACAGTAGGCGCCACTCCCCAACGACTATCAGGATCCAATCTATTCGAAGCGGAAGTAGTCAATGTGAAATCAGCAAAGTATTTATTGTTATAACCATAATGTGTATACCAAGCAACATTCTGTGTATACAAAGTGGTATTTACTCCATTCTTGTTATCGAACTTATAAGTATAGAGTAACATAGAGTAAAGATCATGCTTTCCAAACTGACGTGCCCAGTCCACATTCATCTGAAAATTGAACGAACGGTGTTGCCAGTCAAGTTTGGCATTATCACCGGTCACGCTTCCTACAGTTCCTCCCTCAAAGTCATTGAACTCTACCGGTTTGCCATTCTCCCATTTAGTTACGGACTGCATACCATATTTGGCACTTTGCCTGTAATCCTCCCAATAGGAAGCAATGTTATCATATCCAATACGAACGGATGCGCCCAAGCCCTTGGTTACAGAGGATAAATCCTGCTGCAAAGCCATATCAGCATATAAAGCACGTGTATGTCCTTTGGTATATCCACGTCCTTGAGCCAAGTAAACCGGATTCATGCCACCGTCCCAAGTAGAATTACCACCCCACAGACCTTTTTCTGTCCGTATAGGGAATGCTGCCGAAGGAACAGTGAAAATTTTACCTATCAGGTTCTCACCAGCTGAAGCCGGACGGCTAAATTCATTCAAAACTCCCATGATATTAGCTTGCATACGAGTCTTAGGGCTTAAATCAATATCAAGGTTAGAACGGAAGTTTGCCTTTGAATATTTATTTTGAGTGGAATACCCCTCATTGGCATTGGCATTTTTAATAAAGCCTTTATCGTTCTGCAAGTTCATCATAGTGAAGTAACGCATCTTAGTAGAACCTCCACGGAAAGTCAATGTCGCAATGTCTGATGCTCCACGGTCGCGAAATACTTCCTCTGCCCAATTTACATTAGGATAAAGATACGGATATTTGCCGCTTTGAAAAGCGTTCAGTTCATTTTGTGAGTAACGGGGAGCTCTGCCATCATTACCTAAAGCTTCGTTCACAGCACTTGCATAAGCATAGGCATCAGCCATTTCCGGAATACGCGTCTGCGTATTGAAAGAATGATCATAAGAAAAATTGATCTCGCGTGTACGATACTTACCACGTTTCGTGACAATATTAACCACACCATTGATACCTCTATATCCATAAAGAGCTACAGCTGCGGCATCACGTAACACAGAAACAGACTCAACCTCCTCCGGAGTAATATAATTCAGTGCATTCCAATTGTTGTCACGCTCCAAACCATCCACCAGCAAAAGGACGCCATTGTTGTTATTCAAAGTCTGTAGTCCACGAATCGTCATAGAAGGTATTTGCTCCCATATATTAGCGGTTTTTTGCATCGTTGTCAAGCCAGTCACGTTGCCATAAAGAGTATTACCGACATTCATAGCCGAACGATTGTTTATTTCTTCCGCATATACTGTAGATACAGCTCCCGTAGACTCTGCCCGATTCTGCTTTAACCCCAAGCCATACTCTACATTTTCTGTGGAGAAGTCCATGACAATAGTCATTATCTTATTTTCCGTAACAGCAGCTAACTTAGTAGCATCATTCCAAGTTAAGACTTTTATTTTTTTACCTTTTTCAGCAGCTATTTCAAAGCGTCCATTTCTATCGGTAGCGACCTGCACTTGCGGATTGCTTTCAACAAATACCAGTGCCCCTTCTACAGGATTACCTGCCTTGTCAACCACCTTGCCTATCACATTGCCATCTTGAGCAAAGCCCTTCATGCCTGCACAAGCCAACATTGCCAAAGCTATTATCTTATATTTTTTCATATTATTCTTTCTTTATTAATTGAATGTTTCCTACAGCAATTAATTCCAACCCGGATTTTGCGTCAACCCATATTCTTTATTTACTTCTGATGGTGGGAAAGCAGCCAAATACCACTTCGGACTGAAATTGTTCCACCAAGAACGTGCAATATTCTCCAAAGCAAAGACTTCATATTTGAAATTCGACGGTTTATCAGGGAATTCACCGGCATTCCCGTCCGTTCCACTCCAAGGCTTGTCGCCTCCACCATCGTTACGGTAAATACGTAGACCATGCAAAGGCTTCTTGAACAAATCATCACGTTTATAACGGATCATATCGAAGAAGCGTACATCTTCCAATCCAAGTTCACAAGCTCTTTCACGAAGAATCTCTTCAAGTAGAGCTTCTTTATTGGTCATCAGGTTCTTACTCGGATTACAAGCGTTCAAATCACCCAATCCTACACGAGCCCGTACCTTATTTACATTAGCAATAGCAGCGGAAAAATCTCCCTTTGCTTGCAGACAAGCTTCAGCATATATCAAATAAATTTCCGCCAAACGCAAATAAGGCCATTCCAAATAATTTCCAGCCAAACTTCCTTTACCTTCCTTGAAAAACTTATAACAACGGAAACCTGTAGCCCCCTGACCTGTTTCAAGACGCGAGTCGCTAATATTTTCACGTCCTCCAACCCACATCTCCGCTGCATGGTCACCATAGCGAGCACCATTTACCAACATAGTTTCATAAAGACGAGGGTCGCGATTCGGTTGGTTATAATCATTATTATAGAAGAAAGGTTGCGCACCTTCTTTCAAATAATCATCAGTGAAAGGCTTTCCATCATTCATAGGGAACATCTGCATATATTCCAACGTCGGAGTATATCCGCCAAACGTCACCCATTCACCCCAATAATACCACCAATCCCAGTTGTACTTGCCGATGATACGCGTAGAGATAAGCAATTCCGTATTCGTCTCGCGAATGAAATAAGCTTTATTAAAAGCTGAACGATATGCAGCAGGAGTTGCAGATTCCGGCTGTATCAATGAATAGAAACCACTCTTATTCAATTCCTTAAAGAAATCATCACAAGCTGTCCAACAACGATTCCACCACTCTGCATTATAACCACCAAACCATGCTTGCTTATTATCAATAGCAATCTGCGGATTTTCATTACAATAAGGTTCGTTATCATTAAACAATGGGCTGGCAGCAAACAACAATATTTTACACTTCAACCCCATGGCAGCCGCTTTCGTAAAACGTCCTTGCCAATTTGTATCATCAGCACCCAAATCCCATGGCAACACACCGGAAGCTTCATCCAGCAACCTCACCATAAAGTTCACAGTTTCTTCAGCAGTAGCACGTGGTATTTCATAAACAGCTTCTACTCCATAAGTTTTCTCCACAAGTGGCAAGCCACCATAATGACGGAACAAATCAAAGTAACGAGATGCCACAATCACTTTCGCTTCAGCAGCTAAACGGACTTTTTCGGCATCATCCATATCAGGTACGCGCCCCACATTTTCGACAAACATCCACGCAGCCCGAATTGCTTCCCAACAGTTCTCTTTCTTATAATTGAACCGGGTCTCACTTGTATCATCTTCATCACTGGCTTTATATCCGCCCGAATAATATTTACGATTCACACCATCCCAAGAATTGTGACTGTGCCAACAATCAGACAATGTTTCAAACATACCTGTATTCATCTTACCGTCCACATCATTCCAGTTCGTAGCAAGTCCATAATATAATTTACTATATGTTTTCCACAGGAATGCACGCGCATAATCAGCTTTTCCAAAAATAGTATCCTGATTCATATCACCTGTATCAGGAGCCTTTTCCAAAAAGCTATCACCAAACTTTATCTGATCAACACATGACGAGAAGAGAATTGACATTCCCGCAAATGTTGCTATAAACCATTTAGTCAGTTTTTTCATATTCTTAATTTCTTAGTTATAAATGAAAAGGATTAAAATCCTACTTTCAAACCAATATTAAACACACGAGTCAAAGGATAATTAGGACGGTCGCTCTGACGAGATTCTGGATCTCCCCACTTAAATCCGGTAAAAGTAAGCAAGTTATATCCATTCACATACATCCTGCAATTCGTCAATTTCAATTTCTTCATGAAAGGGAAATCGAAATTATAACCAATCTCCACATTCTTCAAACGCAAATAACTTGCATTCATCAGATACAGATCAGATCCTCTGTAATTATTATCAGAATGCGACTTTGTTATACGGGGAAATTTTGCCGTAAAAGTATCCTCAGAAGAGCGCCAAGTATTTTCATATTGATAGAGTAGCAGACCTTTATTCTGAGTATCACCTAAGGGCTGTCTGAACTCACTCAACATACGATCCACATTCCACGCACCGGTCCATTGCATGGAGAAATCAAATTTTCCCCAAGAAAACCCGGCACTAAGTCCGGCCGTATATTCCGGAACATCGGTGTAACCAAGATCACGGGTTGCATCATTGCCATCCAGTTTGCCATCATTATTCAAATCGACATAGACTGCATCTCCCGGCAATAGCGTTATACCATGGTTAGCAATGGGCTGGCCAAATTCTTCCTGATAACGCGCATCGGCAGTCTCGTCGTAAAATCCCCAGAACTTATACATTGAGCGAGCACCAATACGTCGTCCAGTCTCATACATCCAAGGTTCGTTCTTCTTCACTTCATTCTTATATATAATCTTGTTTTTTGCATACGACATATTGAATGTAGCCCAATAGCGGAATTGATCATTCAGTTGATCATTCCATTTCACTTGCAGCTCATAACCTTTATTCTCCACTTCACCTACATTAACCAATGGAAGCACCATACCTAAAATACTTGGCAAATAATCCGGTCTGGAAAGAATGTCCTTACGTTTTTCAATAAAATAGTCAACAGAGAAACTTAAACGATCATTCAGCACATTAAAATCGATACCATAATTTTGCTTCAAAGAAGTTTCCCATTTTGAATTCGGATTAGACTGACTGGCTTCATAAGCGCCCGGTACCTTATTATTTACATTCTGACCAAAGAAATACCCATCGTTACCACCGTAACTATATTTACCCGGCAAATATATGAAACGGTCAGAACCATTCTTATCATTACCCACAAGACCTACGGAACCACGTAATTTCAAATAGCCTATAGTCTTTTTCAAAGGAGCAAAAAACGGCTCCTCGCTAATAACCCAACCTAAAGAACCGGCAGGAAAGAATCCATAACGGTTCTCTTTTTTAAAGTTCTCAGATCCATTATAACCTACATTGAACTCGGCCATATAGCGCGTCTTCCAATCATAAGTTACACGACCTACCAAACCGACATATCCAGAGGGGATATAAGTATAAGTTCCACCAGGATAATATCTCTTCGATTGGTTATAAAGTGCAAGGGCTGACACGTTGTGATCACCAAATTTACGGTTATAGTTCAAAGCCAGCTCCATATACCAGTCACGTGCTTTTCCAAAATCTCCGTCACTGTAACTCATCTGAGTATCCGATCCTTCCTTACGGTAAGTAATAGCCCCATCATCATCAACAAGAGGCACATAATATGCAGCCGAAGAGCTACCTTTCTTTGTATTTGAATAAGATGAATTATAAGCGCCTTTCAATTTCAATGAAAGTCCTTTCGTTATAAAATCCAATTTCTGATTCAAAGCTAAATCAACATTCAGCACATTGGTTGTTCTAGTTCTGAATCCTTTACCATAATAAGATGCCAAACCATCTGTTCCCGGTTTAGGTACAATATCCGGATTAGTTATCACACGTTTTCCATTTATAATACCGGCACCGGCAAAGGGTACCGCCCAATAAAGCTTACGGAACAGCTGATTCTGATCTTCATCAGATTCCGGAGTACGCTTCGTTTCAATACGTCCACCGATATTGACGGACAACAGTGTTGTCTTAGTTACATCAAAGTCAAGATTGGCACGATAGTTATAGCGGTCATAATTGAAATTAAAATCATTAGTAGCACCCAATTGCTTAAACATACCTTTCTGATTAAAGAAACCGGCTGACACGAAATAACGCATATTGCTAGTACCACCTGATATATTCACGTTATGTTGCGATTGGAGCGCAGCCTTATTCATACAATAATCAATCCAATTAATATCAGGGTAAAGTATCGGATTCGTATGATCACGGAATGTAGCAAGTTGTTCCTCTGAGTATATGGGAGAACCTCCATCATTCGTTTGCCACATATTTACATAGTCAGCATATTGATAAGAATTGGCAAACTCCAATTCCTTAGTCCGCACATTCACACCGGCAGAAGTAGAAAAAGAGATTTTAGCTTTTCCCTCCGCACCACGCTTCGTAGTAATCAAAATTACACCATTGGCACCACGCACACCGAAAACCGCCGTAGCCGAAGCATCCTTCAACACTGTAATACTCTCGACTTCATTAGGGTCAATCTGCGACATATCGCGCTCCACTCCATCCACTTGAATCAGCGGAGAGGCCGAACCCGTAAACGTTGCAATACCACGCACATAAATATCTGCCGCATCAGCACCCGGCTCACCTGAATACTGAACAGATGACACACCTGTTACTTGTCCGGACAAAATGTTAGAAATAGAACCTGCCGGCGTCTTTAACAGTTCATCTCCTTTCATTGAAGAAATGGCACCTGTTACTGACACCTTCTTTTGCACACCGTAAGCTACAACTTGAACCTCGCCCAGCATTTGGGCATCTTCCTCTAATACTATATTAAGACTAATACCCTTTTTAACAGAAACCACTTGTTCCTTATAACCTATAAAACTGATTTGTAACTTACTCCTGACAGGGACATTCAGACTAAAATTGCCATCAATATCGGTAATAACACCGGTAGCTGTACCTACCACCATAACATTAGCACCAATAATCGGCTCACCATTTGCATCCTTGACTGTACCAGTCACTTTTACCGTATTTTGCAGTACACCCTGTGAAGAGGGAATCTCTTCACCATATCCTTTTAAAGGCACTGCTAATAACAATAAAATTGCAATAGAAAATAATCGACAAAGTTTTTGCACTTGCCATTTACGAAAAAAGTCATGCTTTTCCATTAGCAATAATTTTAAGATTAAACATTAATTAACAACACATTCATTACTTATACAAGTAAGATCAATTATTCTTTTTCATTCTTGATCGCGGCACAAAAGTAGGGGAGCAAAAAGCAATACACCCTCTAGAATAGCCCAAACAGATGCTAATTTGTTTCATGACACAATTTTCCACATAAAATGAAACATTATTCTACATAAATTTTCAAATGTGAGAGCGTTTTAAAAGAAATGTATAAAACGAATAAACGGGTAAGCAACGCAATAGGACTGCAAGAACAATATTCCATTTTTCGGAAGTTGCTCTTGCAGTATAAAAGACAAGATAGTTAACAAACAGATACTCTATTTTTCCGGAACATCATCTTCCACTGTGCCATTCGAAGTAAAACGCTCCATATATTCGGAAGGGTGCATACCAAACTCTTTCTTAAAACTATTACTGAAATAACGCGGATCATTATATCCCACAGCATACGCCAATTCTGAAATACGAATACTCTTCTTCTCTTCCATTATACGACAAGCTGCTTTCATACGAATATTCCGGATAAAGGAAACATAGGTAAGACCGGTCAATGACTTCAGCTTCCTGAAGAAAGTCGATTTAGCCATATACATCTCCTCCAACAGCTTCGCCTGATCAAAGTCAGGATCGTCCAAATGACGATGCACACAATCAATAGCCCGTTGCAGAAAATCCTCATCAACACTGGTGTAGTTCAACTCTTTGGCTTCAAACATCAACTGTTTCTTGAAGTCCTTTCCCATACGTTCGCGGCTACGGAGCAAATTGGAAATACGCGCATGAAGAACACTCAAATTGAAAGGTTTACTGATAAAGCCATCAGCACCCGACTCATAAGCCTCAACCCGGTCTTCCTCCTTATTCTTAGCCGTCAGCAAAACTACGGGAATATGGGACGTTTCAAACTTATTCTTAATATATCGGCAGAACTCAATGCCATCCATCTCAGGCATCATTACGTCAGAAACAATCAGATCGATCTCTTCCTGCTCCACCACATCTATAGCTTCCTTACCGTTATTAGCCGTGTGAACCATATAATCCGCACCCAGCAATTTCGTCATTAACTGCAATAGCTCTTCGTTGTCCTCAACAATCAGTATAGAGTATGAAGACCGGACAGCAGCTGGTTCAGCTTGCTCCTCGGTATCATCATCAGAGGCATTTTCGCCAAGCTCATCTGATAACGGTTCATTCTTTGCCTCTTCCGCATCTGCCGGTAAGCTTTCTTCTATTTCTTCTTCCGCATACGAATTCCGGAGGACCGGGAAGTTTACAATAAATAATGTACCTTCCCCTTCTTTACTTTCTACCGTAATAGTACCATGATGCAATACAACCAAATCGCGCACCAATGACAAACCGATGCCGGTTCCAATGGTCCTGAACTTCCGGTAATCCCCTTCATAGAAGCGTTTGAAAAGGTTCTTCTGAGCTTCTGCCGATATACCGGGTCCATTGTCTTTCACCACCAGACGTGCTGTTCGATCTTCATTTTCAGACAGTTCCACACTGACCATGCCACCGGGACGATTATATTTAGAAGCATTAGACAGTAAATTATAGAGTATCTTATCTAATTTATCCGGATCAAAATAAGCGTTGAAAGGATCGGGCGAACATGAAATCCGGAACTGAATATCTTTCTTCTTCATCAAGGGGCGGAAGCTATCCAGACTGCGATGTACAAATTGCGCGAGGTCACCTTCAGAAACCCGCAACTTAAGATTCCCTGTCTCCGACTTGCGGAATTCAAGGATTTGTTGCAGCAGGCGTATCAGGCGATTGATATTGTTATTCATCACTCTATATTGCTCCTTATACGTTGGTGCGATCCGTCTCAGTTCATCCACCGAAGCAGAAAGAATAGTCAACGGAGTCAGTAACTCATGAGTAATATTAGTAAAAAATTGCAATTTGGCATGATTAACTTCTTCCGCCTTGGCTTGTTCCATCTCACGCAGATGCAGAGCATTTCGCAAACGAATACGGTTACGTATCACTCGGAAACTATAATAAATGATACCGCAGATACACAATATATATAAGGTGTAAGCCCACCAGGTCTTCCAGGGAGGCGGCAAAATTACGACTTTCATCCGGAGTGTCTCTTCGCTCCAAATACCGTTGGCATTAGAAGCCTTTAATTGAAAGATATAAGTACCTGACTTCAGATTGTTATAATAGGCAAAACGTTTGGAGTCACCAGTATATTGCCAACCAGAATCAAAGCCCACCAACTGATAAGCATATTGATTTCTATCCGGATTGGCATACTCTAATGCCGAAAATTCAATACTAAAGTTATTGTGCCAATGATCCAACTGTATCTCTTTGGCAAAGCCGGGCGAAAGTTGTGAAATCGCCATACGTTCTTTTGCAGGCAGATTTCCCCATGACTGATTGAAAATTTTAATGTCAGTCACTACCACAGAAGAGGAAAAAGGCTGTTCCTGCTGTTTCTCCGGATAAAAGCTATTGTATCCCCGGTGTCCGCCGAAGAACATTTCACCGTCAGCTGCAACCGCCTGAGCACTGCGGATAAATATATTATCCTGCAAACCATCTACTGTGGTGTACAAACGGAAAGTCGCACTTTCCAAGTTATCCGACAGTGTAAGCTTTATCAATCCGGCATTCGTGCCCAACCATAAATTACCCTCTTTATCACTCCTGATACTGACAACCGCATCTCCCGGAAGATTCCATTTCGCATGTACCGGAAGAAAAGTGTCAGTAGCTTCATCATACAGACTCAGTCCGCTACCTCCTGTTCCTACCCAAATACGTCCTTTGGCATCAGTGTAAAGACAATCGGCATACACACTGTTAAGCTTTTCATTCGTAGCAGAATAACATGAAACGGTATAACTTCCTTTTTCATCACAATGAAGCCGAAAAACTCCGTGTGTATTGGAAGCTACCCACATATCTCCGTCATTTCCTTCAGTCAGATACATAGCCGGAATGTTTCTCATCTGGTTACTTCCAACCTGTAAAGTGTCCAGTCGCACCGCTTCTCCATTCACTGTACGCATTGAGACTCCATTACGTGTAGCAAACCAAAGGTTGTGCTTTGAATCTTCATAGATATGAAAAACGCAGGAACCTGCCAACCACGGTACATCCTGAGCATAGTAGTTCTTCACCCTCTGTGCAACAGGCGCCTTCTTATTCACCTCATAAACTCCTCCGTCATAAGCAGCAATCCAAACGTGCCCAGTAACGGAATGTTGCATCATAGACATTATTGTAGAGATGCCACGATAGCGATTAAATTCGGGCATTTGGGTATAATAAGTGAATTTCCCGGTTTGAAGGTTCTTCACTCCCACCCCATAGGTTCCTATTCCCAGCCAAAGCAGCCCTTCGTCATCCAACAAAATGCTGCGGACAGAAGTCGTCTTCAGCATTCGTTTGACCTCTAGCAACTGGTCCCAATAGAAATCTGCTTTCCTGGTACTTACCTTATTTACGCCACCGCCAATCATACCTACCCACATCAATCCCTGGCGATCACGCAGAAGGGAAGCCACTTCATCACTGGCTATAGAATTGTCTGATTCACTGGGATAATAATTACAGAAAGACTCGTTTCCCGTATAATTTTCGGCCAACGGAAGTATACTTAGTCCCTTACGAGTTCCTATCCATAAAGAATGAGTATTAAGATCTTCGGACAAAGCATAGATGATATCATCTGAAATACCGGTAGCGTTCTTTTCATCGTACCGATAAGTAATCCAAGTAGTCTTATCCGGATGATAGGCGTCTTTCAACAAGGCTAAGCCACCGCGCCAGGTTCCCACCCATATATTTTTTCTACTATCCTGAAAAACATAATGAGCAGAATTTTGGCTATTCATCTGTGGGTATCTGAAATACTTACCGGTTTTCTTTTCATAGCGATACAGCCCCGCATTCCATGTTCCGATCCAGATATCTCCCCGGTCATCTTCGAGTAAAGATTTTATAGCAGTCCTGGGCATCACGTTTCCTGTATTTTCACCACCATGACACAAAAAGTCGTTCATCTCCTCTTTCCACTCATATACTCCCCAATCTGTAGCAAACAGGATACGTTCATCACTCGTTATCAAAATTTTAGGAATACTGTTACCGTTCATCTCCGGATGGTCAATTTTCCGTATTACCCCTGTTTTTTTGTCCAAAACATTCAGTCCGCTATAAGTGCCGATCCAAAGGCGATGTTTTGTATCTTCCGCTACACAAAAAACATTATTGTTAGTCAACAAATCAGCACGGAAAAGATTGGATTTATAAGTAGTGAGAGAATAACCATCATATTGAAAGAGCCCGTTACGAGTAGATATCCAGATATATCCGTCGCGATCCTGATAAATGGACTGCACATCCTTACTGAGTAAACTGTTTAGTATAGATGAAGACTTAAACACCAAAGAATCTGACTTAGGTATTACTACAGCTTGACATATCAAAGGAAAAAATATTCCAAAGCAAAAAACAAAACCCCAGATTTTTTCTTTCATAGTAAGCATTATTTTCATGATTATCCCCGTTTTGAATATTATTAATAACACTCGACAAATATACGTAAATATATCTAAAAGAATCTTATCCATTGGTAATTTTATATTTCAATCATTCCAAAATGAGACATACCTGAAACATACTTGCTCCGTACCAACCCCGTAATTTCCCCGTCCGGAGGTACTTCTGAGTGGAGAATGTACGGAGCAAATATGCTTCTGATAAGGCTTTAACAAGGAGCGGATAAGCTCAAAAAGACAATATTGATCTAAATTTCACCCTTTTTGGCACTAAAGTAGCCGTTTATATTGCCCAAAATACCTTTTCTTTGCGAAGAGAAAAAAAGGAGAATATTCTTACCATGTAATACACACATTATGATGAAAACCGTATTTTTAAAACTAACCGGAGGATTGTTACTACTTACTTTATCAGTATCCTTAGAAATGAATGCCTCCTCGCCACAAGCTAAAAATGATTCCGTATTTCATTTGGTTAAACCGGATTATCAGTTGAGCCCACTGACGGGCATGACTCGCCAACACTGGATGGACGCAGCAACCTATTTATTGGACGGAGCATTTAGCTACATCCACACATTGGATGAGCCGATGCGTTTCCCCAAACAACCGGGAAAAAGCTATCCAACGGATGGAAAGTTCAACAAGACGGAAAATCTGGAAGGACTTTGCCGCACCATGTTTGTAGCAATTCCTCTATTAAAAGAAAATCCAGATTTGGTACTGAATGGAATCAAAGTCGGGGATTATTACCGGCAACAGTTGCGCAATATGAGTGATCCGTCGAAGTCCGGATATATTCAACATCTCAAAGGTGGGCCAAGCCAGACACTTGTAGAATTCGGAGCACTTGCCCTGTCGCTTACCGTAATGCCTGAGATTATCTGGGAGCCACTGACTCAAAAGGAGAAAGATGATCTTGCCGCATTAATGCTTAGTTATGGCAACGGACCGACAATCGGTTCTAACTGGCGCTTCTTCAATATATTCGTCATGTCTTTCTTCAAAGATCAAGGTTATGAAGTAAAAGACGGGTATATGGATGAATTGCTGCAAAAATCACTGGCACAATATCGTGGATACGGATGGTATAATGACAGTCCGGCCTATGACTACTATAGTATGTGGGCTTTCCAAATGTATGGTATGATTTGGGCACATTATTACGGTGAGAAATTTAATCCGGAAGCCGGACGTCAGTTTGTCAGCAACTTCCGTGATTTGGTTCCTAACTATCCTTATATGTTTGCTGAGGATGGTAAAATGAATATGTATGGACGCAGTATTACGTACCGTATAGCTGCCGCTGTACCTTTCCCGCTGATGGGGTGGCTCAATGATCCGTCTATCAACTATGGCTGGATGCGCCGCATTGCTTCTTCCACCTTGCTCCAGTTCCTTGAAAATCCTGCATTAATGGAAGACCGGGTACCCACACTGGGATTCTACGGAGCTTTTGAACCTGCCGTACAGATTTATAGTTGTCGTGGCAGTGTTTACTGGATGGGAAAAGCATTTCTTGGATTATTATTGCCTGCTGATAATCCGTTTTGGACAGCTATCGAGAATAACGGAGCTTGGGAAAAAGAGTTTCAACCCGGCAAGGTGTATAATAAGTTCATGGAAGGCTCTAATACCTTGGTGACTAACTATCCCAATAGCGGCACTTCGGAAATACGTGCATGGTGTCACGAAGCAGTAGCTAAAGACTGGCAGAAGTTCCGTTCTACCGAGAATTATAATAAACTGTCTTACAACACAGCATTTCCCTGGATGGCAGACAGTCCGGATGGCAAGGTATCTATGAACTATGCTGTACTGAATGCCAAACAAGAATGGGAAGTACTACGCCTCTACACCTTCAAGAAGTTTGAAGATGGAATTTACTACCGGGATGCAGAACTTGAAACAAACCCGGAAATCAAATTCCGCCTGGCAGAAATTCCACTTTTTAATGGTATTCTGCGTGTAGACAAAATATCTTTCCCGATTACAACAGAATTACGTTATGGACACTATTCATTACCGGAATTAAAAAGTCCCATTGTTACAAAGGAGCAAAAGTTCGGAGAATATACCGCCTACTGCATGGATAATGGAGCCTATCAGACAGCGCTTATCAATCTTCAGGGTTGGTCGGAAGTGGAATTTGTACAGACTGAAGGACTACATCCGGTAAGTAATAAATGTTCCGTAATCAATGTAGCCACCACTCATTCCGGTGATAAAGTCTTTATCACACTACAATTATGGAAAAAGAGTGGCAAGCCATTTACTAAAAAAGAATTGGCACCTGTAAAGTCCTTCAAACAGACCGGAGACACTATAACCATTTATTTCTCTGACGGAACGGTGAAGACGGTTTCTCTCTCCTGATGTAAGTTTCGGAAGGAATAGTTATCTTTGCCGCCAAAGTAAGAACTACAGAAGTTCTTCTACAGAAACAATATAGTTATGGCAGGCATCTACATACATATCCCCTTCTGCAAGACACGTTGCATTTATTGCGATTTCTATTCCACCACACGTTCGGAATTGAAATCGCAATATATCCGTGCCCTTTGTCGGGAGTTGACGGAACGCAAGGAATATCTGAAAGGGGAAGCTGTTGAAACCATTTATTTCGGCGGAGGTACGCCGTCACAATTATCGGAGGAAGACTTTAAAGAGGTTTTCAAGACGATTGAACAGGTTTACGGAACGAGGAAAGCAACAGAAGTAACTCTTGAAGCAAATCCCGATGACCTTACGGAAGAATATACCCAAATGCTACGTACTCTACCGTTCAACCGCATCAGTATGGGAATACAAACTTTTGATGATGCAACACTACGATTATTGAACAGGCGGCATAACGCCGCACAAGCAATAGAAGCAGTACAACGCTGTCGGCAAGCAGGTTTTCAAAATATCAGCATTGATCTGATTTATGGTTTGCCCGGAGAGAATGACCAACGCTGGGCACAGGATTTACAGCAAGCAGTCAGTCTTAACGTGGAGCATATTTCCGCTTATCATCTGATTTACGAAGAAGGTACCCCTCTTTACAAAATGCTGCAACAACACTCTGTATCTCAAGTGGACGAGGACAGTAGTCTGAACTTCTTCTCCACATTGATAGACACTCTTTCTGCTGCCGGATACGAGCATTATGAGATTTCGAACTTCTGCAAACCGGAAATGTACTCCCGACACAATACTTCTTATTGGCAAGGTATCCCTTATCTGGGATGCGGCCCGTCCGCACATTCCTTTGATGGAGACTCGCGCGAATGGAATGTAGCTTCACTAAATCAGTATCTTTCATCTGTAGAACAGGGGCAACGTCTACACGAAACAGAACAACTGGATACACGAACCCGCTACAATGAATACATCATCACAGGTCTGCGCACAATGTGGGGAATATCCACTGAAGAGCTGAAAAGTAAGTTCGGCGACCGACTTTGGGAATATTGTTCGGAACAAGCCAAACCTTATCTGGAAAATGGGAAATTAAAGTTGCATAACGATCGGTTAAAGCTAACCAGGGAAGGCATTTTCGTCTCAGACGGTATCATGAGTGATCTCTTGAAGATAGATTAACTACATATTTTAGAAAGACGAGAAGCACGCAGAATAGGATATTTAATTTGAAACTCTTACCTTTGTCCGGTGATTGCATAAAGACAATATGACAGAACAGGAAGTCAGAAGATATCTACGGAAAATGAGCGAGCAGGACTCCCAGTCTGCTTTCCGGGAATTTTATGATATGACGTACGACCGCCTGTTCCGCATTGCTTACTACTATACCCATCATGAAGAATGGTCACAAGAGATCGTACTCGATGTTTTCATGAAACTTTGGGAACATCGTAAACAGCTATTAGATATAGCTAATATCGAAGATTACTGTTTCATACTCGTGAAAAATGCTTCTCTCAACTATATAGAAAAAGAGGAACGCCGCCCTACCCTATCAGCTGAAGTTTTACAAGAACCTGCAGACCAGGATGTATCTCCCGAAGATACTCTTATCAGCGAAGAGCTGTTTGCCCGTTACGTAAAAGCCCTCGACCGATTACCGGAGCGTTGCCGGGAAGTTTTTATCCTGATTCGCGAAGAAAAACAGACATACGCACAGGTTGCAGAGAAGCTCGACATCAGTACAAAAACGGTGGATGCACAATTGCAGAAGGCAACGAGCAGGCTAAAAGAGATGTTATTGAAATAGTTCATTATACAGGATACCCCCTTCAGGATGCTCTTCTACAGCTATAAATGACAGATTTTACAGGTATATGTACGATTATTCATGGTACTTTATTTCTTGTTGGCTACTTTTGCTACCCAATAAAAGTGAATTCATATAAATCAATTCATTTTTTTATTCTAATATTCTAATTACTTTTATTTTCCATTTATTAATAATCTTGGAATCTATATGAAACGCATAATTTTATTAGCCCTCATATCTCTGATTGCTCTTAGTCCCAACGCCTATGGTGAAATTGAACTCCGGGCCAAGCAAATGAGAACCACCGATGGACTTCCCAGTAACTCTATTCGTAATATATACCAAGACAGTAAAGGATTCCTATGGTTAGGTACCCTAAACGGGCTTAGTCGCTACGATGGTAATTCTTTTCTTAACTTCCAACCGGAAATTAATGCCAACGGACGTATTTCGTTGATAGATAACCGAATAAACAGAGTGATAGAGGATCAGAACGGTTTCCTCTGGATAGGTACAGGACCTGAATTATATAGCTGTTATGACTTGCAGAAAAGCCGTTTTGTGGATTTCACCGGAAGTGGAGAATATGAGCAAAATTATGCCTATTCATTATTTGCCTCTAACGGAGACATATGGTTATACCACAAAACAAATGGTGCACGACACATTATAACTAAAAGTGACCGAACCATGACCTCCGTAGAATTTAAAACCGAACGTGGAAATCTGCCGGATAATAGAGTTCAATTTATAAAAGAAGATGAAGCCGGTCGTATTTGGATTGGTACGATGCGTGGGCTTGCATTCATTTCTAAAGGAGATTTTAATATTATAGACAGGAAGAACAATTTTATAGCTTCCATCACACACGAACGGGATATGTTCTTCCTAACGGATGATGGCTATATATATTGGTATAATACAACTTCCGGGAAACTATCTAAATCTGCAGAACTGCCTGCTGGGAAAATACGTTCTAACTGCAAATTCGCATTTAAAAATCAATGGATTATTTTCACTTCCACGGGTACATACAATTATGATTTCAACTCTCATAAGGTGACAAATGATCCTAAACTGAACATCAAAGAAGGTATTGTACTCAACGATAACCGTGGTAACTATTGGGTCTTCAATCATACAGGGAAAATCTACTATATTCTTTCAGAAACAGGAGAAACAAAAGAACTACAACTAATACCCAAAGATAAATTAAGCTATATTGATAATGAACGTTATCATATAGTACATGATTCCCGAGGAATCATCTGGATTTCAACTTACGGCAATGGTTTATTCGCCTACAAGCCATCTGAAGATAAATTAGAGCACTTCGTTTCTAATACAAAAGATTCTCCCATCGGTTCGGATTTCCTATTAGCTATTATGGAGGACAAAGCGGGAGCTATTTGGGTAAGCTCCGAGCATTCCGGATTATCACGCATCACAATATCCAATGAAGGGATAACCCGCATCTATCCGGATTCTCCGGATCTCTTCGACCGTTCGAATACCATTCGGATGTTGAGTCGAACGGACAATGGAAATATATGGATAGGAACTCGAAAAGGGGAATTATATAATTATGATATTCACTTAAACCCTCAATACAAGAATCAATATCTTCATTCCAATGTTTACGTTATTACTGAAGACAATCGCGGAAAGCTCTGGATGGGAACCCGAGGAGAAGGATTAAAAATAGGAGACACATGGTATAAAAACGACCCTTCCGATCCATCATCATTAGCACACAATCACATCTTTTCTATTTATCGTGACAAAAAAGGCCGTATGTGGGTAGGTACATTGGGAGGAGGTTTAGATTTAGCCGAACCGACAAGCGATGGCAAGTATAAATTCCGCCATTTTTTCCAACAAAAATATGGTTTAAAAAGAGTAAGAGACCTATTAGAAGATGAAAACGGTATGATATGGATGGGTACCAGCGAAGGATTTTGCATTTTCCATCCTGACTCGCTGATTGCCAATAGCGACAATTATCATTTATTCAACAACGTAAATGGTAAATTCTGTTCTAATGAAATCAGATGTCTATTCCGTGACAGCAAAGGCAGAATGTGGGTAGGTACTTCCGGAGCAGGAATCAATCAGTGCACTCCTACAGACAACTATAATTCTCTGGAATATGAACACTACGGTATACCGGAAGGGTTAGTAAATAATGTGGTAATGTCTATCGAAGAAGATAACCAGGGAAAACTATGGGTAGCAACAGAATATGGTATTTCCAAATTCACTCCCGAAAACCATTCGTTTGAAAATTACTTCTTCTCCTCCTACACACTGGGAAATGTTTATACAGATAATTGTTCGTGTAAGGGAGCAGATGGAAAACTTCTTTTCGGTACAAATTATGGTCTGACAATTATCGAACCGGAGAAAATGCCGGAAAATGAAACTTTCTCTCCTATTGTCTTTACTAATTTAAAAGTCAATGGCATCCAGATGAGTCCCGAAATGAAAGATTCTCCCCTAGCAGAACGATCTTTGGCTTATTCTGATAAAATCACTTTAAAATATTTTCAGAACTCTTTTATTCTGGACTTCTCCACTTTCGATTATTCAGACAATGGACAGACTAAATATCGATATTGGCTAGAGAATTACGATAAAGGATGGAGTGATCCTTCTTCATCAAGTTCTGCAGCCTTCAAATATCTCAATCCCGGTACTTATACTCTCCATGTAAAATCTTGCAATGGAGCCGGTATCTGGAATAACGACGAAACTATTTTAAAAATAGTTATTGTTCCTCCATTTTGGAAAAGTAGCTGGGCCATGTTAGGATATGTAATTCTAATCATATTAGCTTTGTTCTTTGCCTATCGCATTGCCAATAATTTCAATCAATTACGTAATCGTATCCATGTAGAAAAACAATTGACAGAGTACAAATTAGTATTCTTCACCAATATTTCCCACGAATTCCGTACTCCGCTCACATTGATTCAAGGCGCATTGGAGAAGATGCAGCGCATTGGCAATATTCCAAATGAACTGGTCTCTCCATTACATATAATGAATAAAAACACCCAGCGTATGCTGAGACTTATCAACCAGTTACTGGAATTCCGAAAAATGCAGAATAATAAGTTAGCATTGTCACTGGAAGAAACAGATGTTATCGGCTTCCTCTATGAAATATTTCTCAGTTTTGGTGATGTAGCAGAACAGAAAAAGATGAAATTCCTTTTCAAGCCATCCGTACCATCTTATAAAATGTTCATCGATAAAGGAAATCTGGATAAAGTGACTTACAATTTATTATCGAATGCTTTCAAATACACCCCTGCCAATGGTACCATCATTTTTTCCATACAGATAGATGAGACAAAGAAAACTATACACATTCAAGTTTCTGATACAGGAGTAGGCATTCCCAAAGAAAAACAACATGAGTTATTCAAACGCTTTATGCAAAGCAGTTTCTCTGGTGACAGTATCGGAGTTGGATTACATCTTACGCATGAATTGGTACAAGTTCATAAAGGCACCATCGAATATAATGATAATGAAGGGGGAGGTTCCATTTTTACTGTTTGTCTTCCTACCGACAAATCTGTTTATACAGAAAAAGACTTTCTTATTCCCGGCAATGTGCTACTAAAAGAGATGAACGAACAAACACCTCCTCTGAGTGAACGTACTCCAGCCACTTTAGAATCTCCCCAACCAGCAATTCCTCTGAATAAACGAAAAGTGCTGATAATTGAAGATGATAATGACATTCGTGAACTGCTGAAAGAAGAAATTGGCACTTACTTTGAAGTAGAAGTGGCAGTAGATGGAACATCTGGCTTTGAGAAGGCCCGTACTTATGATGCTGACTTAATCATTTGCGATGTCCTGATGCCAGGAATGAGCGGGTTTGAGGTCACAAAAAAATTGAAATCGGACTTTGCAACCAGCCATATTCCTATTATTTTGTTAACAGCACTCAGTTCGCCAGAGAAACAACTGGAAGGGATTGAATCCGGCGCAGATGCTTATATATCCAAACCATTCAGCATCAAATTCTTGTTGGCACGAGCGTTCCGCCTTATAGAACAACGGGAAAAACTCCGCGAAAAATTCTCCAATGAACCGGGTATTATACATGCAGCCATGTATTCCACCGATCGTGATAAAGAGTTTACCGACCGTCTAGACATCGTGTTAAAAGCTAATATTTCGCGTTCTGATTTCTCAATAGAAGAATTTGCTCAACTTATGAAACTTGGACGTACGGTATTCTATAAAAAGATACGAGGTATAACCGGATATTCACCCAACGAATATTTACGCATCATGCGTATGAAAAAAGCAGCGGAATTATTGTTATCGGAAGAACACCTTACGGTAGCAGAAGTGGCTTATAAAGTTGGCATAAATGATCCGTTCTACTTTAGCAAATGCTTTAAAGGGCAGTTTGGCATATCACCTTCTGTATATCAAAAGGGAGGTGAAAAGCCTCAGATAGAACCGGAATAAATTACAATATTACATGTATCCGTATTATTTTACTGGAAAACAATACGGATTTCGGCCTATTTTTGTGACCTTAATAACTAATACATTTTATTTCAATGAAAAGTATGAGACTCATTTACGTCCTCTTTTTTATTTCCATATCCTTTGCTCTAAAAGGACAGGAGATTCCTAAGTACTACGACAACCCTGTACTGTCTGGATTCAATCCTGACCCTTCAATTTGCAGGGTAAATGATGACTATTACATGGTCACTTCTTCATTCACCTGGTACCCCGGTATCCCCATTTATCATAGCAAAGACCTTGTAAACTGGGAAGTTATAGGACATGCCATTGATCGTCCCGACATGATAGACATGAATGGGGTAAATGATAACAATGGCATCTGGGCAGTTACTATACGTTATCATAACGGAATTTTCTATCTGATCACCACTGCTCATAAAAACGGAGAAAATTTCTACATAACTGCCACTGATCCCAAAGGACCATGGTCTGCCCCTGTATGGCTGAAAGATGCAGCAGGAATTGATCCTTCCTTATTCTGGGATGATGATGGCAGATGTTACTATACAGGTAATTTCTGGGATTTCAAAAAATCATGGCCTGCACAATGTGCTGTATGGATGCAGGAATTAGACCTTTCCCAGGGAAAACTCGTCGGTGAACGGAAAATATTAACTTACGGACATGCCAATAATGCAACGTATGCCGAAGGCCCCCATATTTATAAAATTGACGGAAAGTATCTCTTATTGATGGCAGAGGGAGGTTCAAGTTATCATCATGCCATAACCGCACACCATAGCAAATCATTATGGGGACCTTATGTAGCAGCTAAAGTCAATCCGGTACTCACTCACCGACACTTGGGCAGCAAGTGCCCTCTGCAAGCTTTGGGTCATGCCGACCTTGTGCAAACTCAAAAAGGAGAATGGTATTCGGTTTTTCTGGGAAAAAGAATGCTAAATGAGTATAATCCCCTTGCAAGGGAAACTTTTATGTGTAAAGTAGAGTTCGAAGATTCCACTCCGATTTTCAATCCGGGAATGGGCATGATATTGCCTAAACAGGAAAGACCAGACCTTCCGTGGACACCTATTAAAGCTAAACCGGTGCGGGACAATTTTGATTCTCCCACTCTTGGTTCAGAGTGGTACTTCGTAAGAATACCTCAAAAGGCATTCCACAATCTAGCAAACGGTCAACTGGCTTTGACCTTACAACCAGAGATAGTAGACAGCCTAGTAAATTCAGCTATGGTTATACAGAAGACCAGGCATCATCAATTCAAGGCAACTGCCCTGTTGAATTTTCAGACAAAGAAAGATAATGAACAGGCAGGATTGATTCTTTACCGAACTGCCAACGGATATTACAGTCTGCTGAAAGATAAGTCCGGCATTGCTTTAATAAAAAAACACCTTGAAAAAAAGGAAACCATCGAACATATCCCATACAACAAACAAAAGGTGTTTTTATCTGTAGCAGTTAATGGTACAGAAATACAGTTCAGCTTTGGAGAGACCCAGGAACATATGATAAATATTGGCGGTATTCAGAATGTAGCACCTTTATCGGATAACAAATTCAATAAGTTCAACGGTACCGGTGTTGGAGTATATGCTACGAGCAATGGGAAACAATCTCGAAATAAAGCTCTCTATGATTGGTTTGAATATATTTCAGACAAAAATTAAAAGGCATATAAAAAGAAAAATCTGCAATAAATTTCTGAAATATCCATCTTATGAGATAAAAAATATGGTCTCGTGAAATGGATATTTTTATATCACGAGACCATTTTCATTAGTTTATTTTCGGCTTCAATTCATCCGGAGATCCTTTTGTATATGATTTCACATCACCTGCTACTTTTTTAACCTGAATAATTCATAGTCTCCACAAAAAAGAGAACGCCCTTCTTGT